>NZ_JBNHIC010000058.1:0-20452 GCF_059092905.1 Arthrobacter sp. B0427-1-12
TGCCGATCCGCCGGTTGCCCCAGCGGCCATCCTCACAGTAGGTTTCGATATCGCCTTTAGCCATGCGCTGCAGCCTTTCCCGTTGGTGCCCTGAGGACGGCACGCATTCAGCGTACCGGCCCCAATCCGCAACGGATCGGACGCATCGACGCATAGTGCAATGGAGGGCCGGCATCCGGTCCTGTAGTCGGTGTTCACATCCCGCCATCCCGATTTCGCACGAGCCGCATCTTTCATATGCGCCGTTATCGGGCATTTGGATCTGGCTTCAAAGGTAGAGGTAGAAGATTTGGACGGTTTATGGCTATCGGGGGGGGCCGCCCAGGTGCTCCCGGGATATCCCTGCACAGCCCGCGGCGAGTGGTCATTTTGATTCCGGGATGCACGGCGGGATCGTGTCAAACGTACACCGGCGGACACCGATAAATACCCCGCTGCCGACGCTTTCCTGAACTGGCCTTGGTAGTCGCTTTGTGGCCGTTCTGTGCTTTCAAAAGCGCTGCCGGGATACATAATGTCTATCTAGGGAACTTATCGCGGTTATTGAGGAGTCACTTCGCATGGCACAAAAAGTAGAAATCGTCCTGGTTTCCGATATGGACGGGGGACCGGCGGACGAAATGGTGCATTTCGCCATTGACGGCACGAACTATGAAATCGACCTGTCCACAGATGACGCTGTTGCACTGCGTGAGACCTTCAAGCAGTATGTGAAAGCCGGCCGCAAGGTCCCTTCAGTCGCGTCAACCCGGGCCAAGGCCCGGCCCGGGGCAACGGCCGGATCCGGCCGTAAAGACACCCGGAAAATCCGTGAATGGGCCAGGGAAAACGGTTTTGACGTTTCCGGGCGGGGCCGGATATCCTCCGAAGTCGCTGAGGCATATCAAAAGGCTGTTGCCTGATCCCCAGCGGGAACGTTGAGGCTATTCAGGTCAGATATCTCATTTAGGGCAAACAGCTGGGAGGGGAATGCGCGCATTCCCCTCCCGGCTTTAATGCGCCGTTATCGGCGGTGCGTGTAGCAGGGGCAGCCCGGGGATTTCACGCGGTCCGTTCGATGGACAGGCAGGCGCTTACAGGAGTGCTGTGCCGGCCCGGCTTCTGCACTGTTCGATATCGGATCTTCGCCAGGAAAGGGGTCGTTATCGGATTCGGCGGCGCCTCAGT
Organism: Arthrobacter sp. B0427-1-12; assembly: GCF_059092905.1. Taxonomy (NCBI): domain Bacteria; kingdom Bacillati; phylum Actinomycetota; class Actinomycetes; order Micrococcales; family Micrococcaceae; genus Arthrobacter; species Arthrobacter sp. B0427-1-12. The sequence goes on from NZ_JBNHIC010000058.1 coordinate 1,168, forward strand.
CGGGCCGTACGGCGGTGAGGCAGAAAGGGTGCCCGAGGGGGTCCAGCAGTACGCGCCATTAGTCGGGGGCAGGCTGGTGTTCTGCGGGCGTGGCTCCCAGAGCTACCGCGGCTTCGCTTGCTGAGTCCAGTTCCTCCACGGCGCTGACGCCCTTCACTGCAAACGTTCGCCTAGGTGAATTGCAATCCTTTGCGTTAGTCCTAGCTGGCGCGTCTAGCCGCGCAAATACAGGGATTGCGAAAAAAACCTTGACTAAGGAGAGGCACCCAACTAGGCTCGCTGCAAACGAGTGCGTGAGGTAACTCACAATCGATTGGGGGAGACGGTCGAGAGCATACTCGCTGCACTGTGACATTGGAAATGTGGGCGACTTTGAGAAACGTGATCTTGACTTCCAGCATTGGCGTCCCCTCAAGAATTCATGACCAGATGCACTGATCGATACGAAGTAACTGGACTGCGCTCCGTAATCCTGCTCCACAAATGATGGAAATTCTGAATCCCGGGAGGGCAATATGGAAAATTTCGCAATGATTAATGGCGCCAAGCATTGGTACCGTGTTACCGGCGATGGCGAGCCGGTTTTGCAGATCCATGGTTGTGGTTTTGGTCATTTTAATTTTGATGCTGCTACGCCCATCCTGTCGCGTGAATTCAAATGCATCGATTACGACATGCGAGGATATGGAAAGAGTGACCGGCCGGAGCAACACTATGACCATGAAGTATGGGCAGATGATGCGGCCGCTTTGCTGGATGAGTTGGGAATTGAGAAGGCCCACGTTCACGGCACATCGATGGGCGGGATGGTTGCTCAGGTTTTTGCGGCTAAATACCCCGAGAAAGTTCAGTCCGTTGTCATCAACTGTTCGGCAGCAAAACTTGGCCGCTATGGGAAACTCTTGTTCACTAACTGGCATGAGATCGGACTCAAACTCGGTCCAGATAGCCGTCTTCTCGCGGAACTTATCACGTGGCAAGCTCTCTCAAAGTCATACCTGGAGAGCGAAGCGGCGGAAGGCGTAATCGACACAATTCATCAGATTTTGACGGAGAGCAATTCGGTCTATCCATTTACCGCGGCTGTCCAGAGCATTATTGATATGGATCTTCGCCCCTGGGCGGCGAAGATCACGTCTCCTGCACTGATTCTTGGGGGAGACGAAGATCCAATGACCCCGTGGGACCAGGGGCCAGACGGTGCAGGCCAACAGTGGCTCGTAGACAATATTCAGACAGCTGAGAAGTATGTTATTGCAGGTGCGAGCCATTCTACGATCTTTGACTCGACGGACGAGCATTGCCGAGTTGTGAGCGAGTTCTTTAAGCGCAATTCCCTCGCCAGTTGATTTCGCCAAGCAGTCCAAGAGAGTAGATCGGATACATAATGTCTTTAGAAAATAAGACCGCTGTGGTCACAGGTGCAGCCGGAGGAATAGGCCAAGCGACCGCGATCAAACTCGCCGAAGCAGGCGCTAACCTGGTGCTGCTGGATCTAAGTGAGGGCTCGTGTGACGAGACCGTCGACAAGATTCAGAGATCGGGAAATGGTAAACATTTATCTAAAGCGGTAGATGTATCAGATTTTGACGGAGTCTCCCAAGTTTTTCAGGAGATCGAACGCGAAGTCGGGGCGGTAGAGCTGCTTGTCACGCCTGCTGCGGTACTTACCGAAAATGTGACAGCTGAGGATGCCACTCCCGAGGATGCCGAGCGCGCATGGCGTGTAAATGTTAATGGCACCTTCTTTTGCTGCCAGGCTGCTGCTAAGCAGATGATTCCTCGTCGGTACGGTCGCATCGTTACCCTTGCGTCGCAGGCCGCCTTGTTGTCCTTGCCGTCTCAGTCGGTTTACACGGCGACCAAAGGAGCGATTGCTGGCCTGACGAGAAGCATGGCGATCGATTGGGCAAAGCACGGAATTAGGGTGAATTCTGTCGCACCGACGTTTACCGCTACACCGATGACAAAGAGCATGCTTGAGGACCCTGAGATCTCACGCACTGTTCTTCAGCGCATCCCACTCGGACGCGTGGCGGAGCCGTCGGACATCGCTGATGTCATTCATTTCTTGCTATCCGATCAGTCGGCAATGGTCACCGGACACGTCCTGCCCATCGATGGCGGTTGGACTGCAGGCGAAGCAAACCTAGCTCTCTGAGCAGAAGACGCTCTCTGAGCAGAAGACAGTTATAGGGGGACAAAGAATGAGTATCAAGCACTTTGCCGTAGCAGCTAACCGCAAGCGACTGGCAGCAGCGGCTCTCGCTGCCGCTTGCGTCGTTTCAGTCGCGGGCTGCAGCACTGGTTCCGGGTCGGCAGCTGCGCCACCCCTAGCCTCGGAGGATCAATCGCCAGGCGTCCAGGAAGCCATGACGAAGGTAGACGATGCTCTATCTGTTCCTGAATTCCGACTTCAAGATGCCCCCAAGGTTGAAGTGGCTGGTCTAGCAGGCAAACGGGTAATGGTGGTGCCCCTCTCGAGCGAAAACGCATACGCCATGGACATCGCCCGAAACATGGAAAAACTGGCTGAAGAATATGGGATGGAATACACCGAACATGCCAATCAGGGCCAGCCAAACCAGTGGGCATCCGGTATCGAACAAGCCATCAACGCCAAAATGGACGCGATTGTTCTCCTCGCGGGAGCAGACCCTAGGCTCGTAATCCCCCAGTTAACTCGAGCAAAAGAAGCCGGCATTCCTGTCATCGTCGCACATCTTTATCAGAACGGCGAAACTCCCCCCGATGCCGTCAAGGATCTAATTGCGGGTTATACAACAGCACCCTTTAATGAGGCTGCGCGGCTACTGGCTGATTACACTATTGCGAAAGGCGGCAGCAACGCAAAGGTCCTGTATATAACATCCGACGATGTTGGCCCTGCCCCTGCCCAAAAAGACTCATTCTTGGATGAAATGTCTGCGTTGTGCCAAGACTGCAGCGTAGATACTATCAACGTTCCAGCATCAGAATGGGCCAATAAGCTTACGTCAGAAACTCAATCATACCTGGTCTCCAATCCAGACACAGAGTGGATTGTTCCCATTTATGACAGCATGACACCTAATGTTGTTGCCGCGATAAATCAAACCGGAAAAGCGCAGCAAACACAGGTTGTTACTTATAACGGAACACCGTCCATACTGAAAATGATCCAGGACGGTTCTCCGGTCGTAGCTGATATAGGAGAGAGCGTAGATTGGCTCGCCCATTCCGCGATCGACTCAACATTTAGAGTACTGACCACCGGTGAAGGTTTACCCGGAGGAGATGACCGGATGCCTCTGCGAATTTTTGATACTGGAAATGTCGACGAAGCAGGACAACCGCCGAGTGCCGAAAAAGGCTACGGTGACAACTACGTGACTGGTTACAGAGAGTTGTGGGTGAAATGACACTGGAATACGCAAGGCAGCCTCGGCTTGCTGAAAAAAATGCGATCGTAACGGGCGCTGCGTCCGGAATTGGACGGGAAACGGCTATCCGATATGCCCAAGAGGGCGCCGCTGTGCTCGCTGCGGATCTAAGTGAAGCGGGATTGCTGAGCCTGGAATCGGAGATTAAGGCGTTCGGCGGGGTGTGTTATACACAGGTGACTGATGTAACCAACGCATCCTCAATTTCATCCCTCTTCGAATTCGCGGACCGGGTGTTCAATGAACTGAACATCGTGGTCAACAACGCCGGTATCACCATCACCGGAGCGGTCTCCGAACTCGCTGAAGAGGACTGGGACCGTGAGATGAACATCAATGTCAAGAGCATCTATCTAATGTCCAAGGCCGCTTGGCCCAGGCTGGTGGCTTCGAAGGATGCCGCTATAGTCAACACCGCATCGATTGCTGGCACTTGGGCGATCCCATCCGACGCTGCCTACTGTGCTTCCAAAGCAGCTGTAGTTATGTTGACGAAGTGCATGGCACTAGACGGGGCAAAGGATGGGATTCGCGTCAACTGTGTATCGCCTGGGTTCATTGAGACACCAATGATTCGCGGGTTCTTCGCTGACCAGGAAGACGAACTCATGGCTCGGAAATCAGCAACCGGAATGCATCCCCTTGGACGGCTCGGTTCTCCTAGAGATATAGCTGATGCATTTGTGTATCTGGCATCCGGTGACGCGCAATGGGTAACGGCCTCGACAATGACAGTTGATGGAGGCCTTACTGCCGGCCTCTGGAATCCCTCTCCGGCATAAGGCGAAGTGAGGACGTCTCATGAACGACGGCTCTACGACGACAGAGTTACCTGTCTTAGACCTAAAGAACCTATCGAAAACATTCGCGGGCGTTACTGTTCTCCGATCTGTGGATATAAAGATTCTCCCTGGAGAAATTCATGGATTGCTGGGTGAAAATGGATCTGGCAAGTCAACTTTGATTAAAACATTGGCCGGTGTCCATGTACCCGACACCGGAGCCGAGCTCCGCGTCAACGGTCACGAGGTGAAGTTTCCTCTTCAGCCGGGTCAATTCCGCGAACTGGGCATTAGTTTCGTGCATCAAGATCTTGGACTAATTTCCGAACTGACCGTTCTCGAGAATATGCTAGTGGGTGATATTGCTCGTTCGAGTGGAGCAAGGGTAATTTCATGGAAGCGTGAGAGCCAAAAGCTTGTCGCGCTTATGAACAAGTATGGAGTCGATGTCGACCCCTCGAGTTTAGTGAAAGACCTTGAGCCAACAGAGCGGGCGCTCTTAGCAATTATCCGTGCAGTGGAAGAATTGAGGTCAAATAGTGGTAACCGCGGGCATGGCCTTCTAATTCTTGACGAACCGACCGTTTTTCTGCCGCAGTCCGGCGTTCAGCGCCTGTTCACGCTCATAAAGGACATGGTTCGAGAGCACGCGAGTGTAATTTTTGTTTCTCATGACATTGATGAGGTCATGGAGCATACAGATCGTGCCACGGTTCTGCGAAATGGAGCCGTTGCCGGATCCATCACGACAGCCGCATCTACTGCTGATCAAGTCGTCTCGCTCATCATAGGCCGGGAGCTCGACAGCCAGGTTCACAACAGGGGACAGAGAACTTCTGAGGCATCGGTGCTGCGTGTCGAAGGCATGCAAAGTGCACAGATTCTTGACTTTGATCTCAACCTTCGAGCTGGAGAAGTCGTAGGCCTCACAGGCTTGATGGGCTCTGGATATGAGCTGCCGCTCTATGCGCTTTTCGGCCATATAAAAGCAAAGAGAGGACTGCTTTATTTGGGCGACGAAGAGTATCGACTGAATAAAATGACCCCAGGACAAGCAATTGAGCTTGGCATGGCCCTTATACCAGCGGACCGCAAAACAGATGGTTCCGTAGGCTCGTTGTCTGTTTTTGAAAACCTGATGCTTCTGAGCCTGGACAACTTCACACGAAACGGATGGCTTCGTCGATCTGCGATGATGCAGGACGCCCGCACACTAATCAAAGACTATGACGTACGGCCCCCAAACCTAGAAATAGACTATGAAGCACTTAGCGGTGGAAATCAGCAGAAAATTGTAATGGCAAAGTGGCTGGAAAATAGTCCCAGGATCATCCTCCTGGATGAACCTACTCAGGGCGTGGACATCGGTGCGAGAGAGCAAATTCTGGGGAGGTTGTTGGAGCGGGCCAAATCGGACGGCATTGGGATAGTTTGCGCCAGTTCTGATTACGATCAATTAGCTCGGCTCTGCGACCGAGTCCTTGTAATCGAATCCGGAAGCATTGTAGTGGAACTCCCCGGACCTGAGTTATCTAAAGATAATATTGCCCGTGCTGTCCTGGATAAGAACAGAAGAACTACTTATCAAGCTGAAGCGAGAGTGTCATGACGATCCAAAGCCAAGACAAGGCAGTTGAGACACCTTTGCCGGTACCTAAGAAGATACCGGCCTTTAAGGATGGCTCGCGAAGAGTCCTGCATCGGTATGCGCTGGTGCTAGCATGGATTGCCGTCATTCTTCTATTCAGTGTGCTCAATCCTGATGTCTTTCCTACAGGGTCGAACTGGCAGACGATGCTTGGCTCCCAATCGGTATTGCTAATTTTGGCCCTCGCATTGGTTATTCCACTTACGGTCGGCGATTTCGACCTGTCCGTAGCGGGAGTCCTGGCAATGTCTTCTATGTTAACCGCATTACTCAATGTGAGTTATGAATGGCCGATTCTGGCCGCTGTGGCGGTATCAGTTATTGCCAGCGCGCTTGTCGGAGTCCTCAACGGCTTTCTCGTTGTTCGGCTAGACCTGGACTCATTTGTGGTTACGTTGGGTACCTCCACTCTACTAATCGGTATCGTCCAATGGCTCAGCGGCTCCAATACAATCACAGGTGTCGCAACCGAATTGATGAACTTTGTTACCATAAATCGATTCTTAGGCGTCTCACTATCCTTTTGGTACGGCGTGCTCCTAACACTCGCGATCTGGTTCATTTTCTCTCGCACGGCGTTGGGACAACGCCTTCTATTCGTGGGTAGGGGCCGCAGCGTGGCCAGACTGAGCGGACTTCCTGTCGAAAAAATTCGCTATGGGTCGTTTATCGCCTCATCGACGATCTCGGGATTTGCGGGGATTATCTATGTTGGCACTCTCGGGGGCGCCGACCCTTCATCTGGATTTGATTTTATGCTGCCAGCCTTTGCCGCCGCCTTTCTGGGGGCAACTGCAGTAACACCGGGACGATTTAATGCCTTCGGCACTTTTATCGCTGTATATTTCCTGGTAACAGGAATCACCGGCCTGCAGCAGTTGGGCGTTCAGAGTTTTGTACAGCAACTGTTTTACGGCGCAGCACTCGTTATTGCCGTGGCTCTCGCTCGACTGGCTCGCAGGGATAAATCGCGAAATCAGTGACGCTAGTCAACTGGTCGCCGCGAGAACTGTTCTTCTAATCCGAAATTACGTGGTCTTCCTGCCCGGATTCACTGGGTTTCCGGGCAGGAAGTCTTTTCTTGGCCTGATTGTGTAGGCAGAAAACATTGGCCTGAGTCGTGGACTTGCATGGCAGGACATCACCCTCGGGAGGACCTCGGCGTTGCCGGGGCCGTGACGGACGAGGTCTATGCCGCGATGGACTGGCTCGCTGCTCGACAGGAGGGCATCGAAGAGAAGCTCGCGACCCGGCACCTGAACGAAGAGGCCAACCCTGACCGGTTCGCTTTGTTCGACCTGTCCTTGTCCTGGGTCACTGGCCTGTGCTGCGAACTGGCAGCCAGCGCCTACTCCCGGGACGGGAGGAAGGCCTGCCGCAGATCGAGTACGAGCTGCTGGCCGACCCGGGCGGCCGGCCTGTTTCGGTCCGCGTGGTGGCCGGCAACGCCGCCGCCCCGAAGGCGTTCGAGGAGCTCGCCAAGGACTTCAAGACCCGCTACAGGCTAGTGCTTTGACCGTAAAGGTTGACCGGTTTGGGGATCGTGCCACTCGGGTGGCATGGCCGAACGTGTGAGAGTACGCCGGCTGTCGCCGGCGGAGGGGCAGCGACTGCAGCGGATCGTGCGCCGAGGGGAGTCGAAAGAGGGCGGCAACGTCATCCGGTGGCGGCGTGCGGTGATGATCCTGGCCTCGGCGGGCGGGAATTCGGTGCCGGTCATTGCCCGGCTGGTGGCCGCCGACGAGGATACCGTCCGGGAGGTGATCCACCGGTTCAACGAGGTCGGGCTGGACTGCCTGGACCCTGAGTGGGCGGGTGGCCGTCCCCGCCTGCTCAGTTCCGGCGACGAGGAGTTCATCGCCGCGACGGCCCTGACCCGGCCCGGTGCCCTGGGGCTGCCCTTCACCCGCTGGTCGCTGCGCAAGCTGACCTGCTACCTGGCCGCCTGTCAGCGTCCGGTGCGGATCGGGCGGGAGGCGCTGCGTTCTGTGCTGCACCGGCATCGGATCAGTTTCCAGCGCACCGCCACCTGGAAGGACTCCCCGGATCCGGAGTACGAGGCAAAGCTTGAAGTCATCGAAGAGGTGACCGGCCAGTGCCCGGATCGGGTGTTCGCCTTCGACGAGTTCGGGCCGCTGGGCATCCGGCCCACGGCCGGGGCGGGATGGGCAGCGGAAGGGAAGCCGCAGCGACTGCCGGCGAACTACCACCGCACCGCCGGAGTGACCTACTTCCACGGCTGCTACTCGGTCGGATCGGACACCATTTGGGGCATCAACCACCGGCGCAAGGGCACCGAGCACACGCTCACGGCGCTCAAGAGCATCCGGACGGCGGTCCCGGACGAACAACCGGTCTTTGTGGTCCTGGATAACCTTTCAGCCCACAAGGCTCCGGCGATCCTGCGCTGGACGGTCGCACATGCCGTGCGGCTGTGCTTCACTCCGACCTACGCTTCCTGGGCCAACCCCATCGAGGCGCACTTCGGGGTGCTGCGCCAGTTCACCCTGGCCAACTCCATCCATCCCAACCATGTCGTGCAGACCCGGTGCCTGCATGACTACCTGCGCTGGCGCAACGCCAACGCCCGCCACCCCGACGTACTGGAAGCCCGGCGCCGTGAACGAGCACGCATCCGCAGCGAAAAAGGCCACCGATGGGGACGCCATGATGCCACCCCGGCAGCAGCATGAAACACCGCCAACCTATCCGGTCACCGCACTAGATCAGATGGTGATGGCCGGGACCGGGGCACGATAACCTCCGCCCGGATCGAACAGCTCAGGGAACTCGGCGGACTCGGCTGGGTCACTGTGCTGCGTGCCCCGACGATCAGGGCCGAGGCCGCCTTGAACGGGATCTACGTCATCCGCACCTCGGTCCCGGAAGAGAAATTGGATGCACCCAAGGTGGTCGCCCATACAAATCCCTGACCAAGGTCGAACGTGACTTCCGCAATCTGAAGGCCACCGACCTTCGGTTACGCCCGATCCACCAATGGACCGAAACCCGGGTGAAGGCCCACATGTTCATTTGCATGCTCGCCTCCTACCTGGTCTAGCATCTGCGCCGGGCCTGGGCGCCGCTGACCCTTCACCGACGATAACCGCCCCGAGACCGAGAACTCCGTCGCCCCCGGCCAACGCTCCGCCCCCGCGGTAGCCAAGGCCTCCACCCGCACCACCGCCGGAGGGGAAGAAGCCCACAGCTTCGGCTCGCTGCTGGCCCATCTGGCCACCCTGATCCGCAACGACATTCGCTACGGCACGCTCCCGGCCGCTCCGACCCTGAGCCTGCCGACCCGCTCCAGCGCCGTGCCTTCGAGCTCGTCGGCCAGCCCGTCCCGCTCACCCTGAGGTAGACAGAAGGAAGGACCTGCCAAACAGCGAAATCCCCGCGATTGCGGGGATTTCTGTCAGCGCCAGTGGAAAACTGACCCCGTAGCGCCGATTGAATATTTCGCATGCCAGCATCAATGTAACTTTGGACTAATGTCTCAGCATCGCTTCTTCAGCGGGGTAACCGCCGATGCTCACTGATATGACGTCAAAGGGATCCATTTCCGCTGCTGCCGTTGACTGGCTTTGTGCCTATGCTGTCGGGACCAGGCCACAGATTTTTTTCGATCTGTTTCCAGATGGGGCGGTCACCCAGGGACCCTTTGAAGATATTTTCACTTCGTTCGATGATGCGCCCGGCTTTCAGACGCAGCCGTACTTCGGCCTGCCATGCTTCCGGGAAAGCTGCTTTGAGAGCGACGCTGGTGTAGCAGCGAACCTTGGACCATCCATTCGCGCAGTTCTGCGGCGACGACGGAAGCATTGTCAAAGGCCTGGACGGTCGCGTGGCCTGTACGAAGCGTACAAGTTGCGGTCCCGGCCCGTCCGCCGGGCGATCCCGCTGATCGTCATGCCTTGTCGTCTCAACGCGTGGATGTCCACGTTTTCCTTTGTGCCAACATGAAGGAGCGGGCCTTTCTCGATAGCCGGTGTGTGGTCAGAGACCACCAGCTTCGGGGAAGGCCCGCCCCCGTTAAGGGACTGACACGAAGTGGGGAATTTCAGCGAGCAAAAGTGGGGAATGGCCGTTGACCAGCACCGTCAGCCATGGGCTTTCCCGTCAACGGTTGATCTCCCATCTGGTCCAGATTCTCCCGGTACCGCTGCCTTTGACCGGGCGGCCTTGTGACTGTCATACAAAAGACAGGAAAAGCAGGGCTGGTGGAGGCCGGATGAGGCCTCCACCAGCCCTCGGTCTTTGGCTAGTCCGCGCGGATCTCCCGCGGATTGACGTTGCGGGCGAACATGATGAGGATGGCCGCCAGGAAGATGGGCAGGCATCCCCAGATCAGTGCGGCTTCGATCCAGGTTTGGCCTGCGGAGAGGGCAGCGGTTACCAGTACGCCGCCGATGATGGCCCCGATCTGGCCGGCAGCATTGATGATTGATCCTCCCGTTGCCCGGGTATGCACGGGGAAGCTTTCCCCGTTGAAGAACAGGAGTGCTGCGAACGGGCCGATGAGGAAGAACAGGCCGGCGCTGTAGCAGGCAATAATCAGGCCCACGGAGTCGGAGGGCGACAGCAGCATGCCGGTGAATGAAAGGGCAGACATGAGCCAGCCGAGGGCGATGGTGTTGCGTCGGCCGATTTTGTCGCCGAGCCATCCGTGGAAGAGGTAGCCGGTGAAGGCTGTGGCGTTGGAGATGATCAGGATTCCCAGCGCATTGCCGAAGTCGATGCCTTTGCCTGTGTCTGAGGTCAGGATGGACGTCCCCAGAATGGCGAAGCACAGGACACCCATCCAGCTGAGCAGGAACGCGGTTCCGATGACGAGCGTTGCTCGACGGGATTCGCCCTTGAACGCGGAGACCAGCGGAGCGTGCTGGTCTTTCAGGTCCACTCCGGCGGCCTCGGCGAGGGCGTGTGCTTCCTCGGTTCGACCCTCTGCCAGCAGCCGCTGGGCGTTGCGGCGGTTGACGAACTGAGGGCTTTCTTTCAGGTACCGGCCCGCGAAGCCGATGAAGAGGGCAGGGAATGCTGCCACGATGAAGCACAGTGCCCAGCCTCCGATTGGGAAGAGCAGGTAGACCGACACGGCAGCGATGACCGAGCCGATGGGCCATCCTGACTGGACCAGGGAGTAAACCAGACCGCGGCGGCGTGCCTTGGCAGGGTCGGTGTAGGTGTGGGCGAACATCTCGTTCAGATAGGTGGCGTTGAGTGCCTGTTCTGCATAGCCTAAGCCGGCAATGGACCGGATGAGGACCAGCAGGACGATGCCTAGGCCGGCCACGATGCCGATGACCCAGCCGACTACTGCGGTGAGCAGTGACGCTACGGCGGCGCCCATTACTGCGAGGATGATGCCTCTCCGGCGGCCGATATTGTCGACGATGGGGCCGATGCCGAAGGCCACTAGTGCGGTCCCGACCGTTACCCAGGTGTTGACCGTGGTGGACTGGGCCTCGGTCCAGCCCATGTCTGCGGCCAAGACAGGGAGCAGGTTGCCGAACAACACGAAGTCGTAGACCGCGAAGGTCCAGGCAAAGAAGCAGATCCATGTGGCGATGTTCACATCACGTGGAGTTACCTGCCGTACTTCAGTTGATAGTTTTGATGCAGCACCCATTGCTACATCTCCTTCCAAGCCAAATGTTTGGCGCTGTGGGCGCCGGATTAGTGAGCGAACGTCTACTTTGACGTTCACTTGAGAAGTCAGTCGGTGGACTCGAGGAAACGCTCACGGATCTGCTCAGGTGTTGCATTGGCAGCAATGAGCAGGGTCAGAAGCAGCCGAGCTTTGGTGCCGTCCAGGAGACCTGCGCTGATAAGGCCCTTTGCCAGCAGGTCTTTTTCTGACCCTGGGAAGCCATAGGTGCTCTCGTAGAGTTCGCCCGCGCCGGTGCGGGAGGAGAATACTACGGGCAGCTGGTTGGCTGCAGCCGACAGTGCGGTCATCATGCTGGCCGGCACATGACCGCCGCCGAATGAGTCGAGGATGATCCCGTCGTAACCGCTTTGAACGGCGGCTTCCACGATGCCGGGGTCCGTGCCGAGGGCAGTGCTGATCAGGGCCACCCGTGGAAGCTTGCGTGAGGAGTCCTGCGGCATCCGGACACAGGAGGTTCTGCGTCGCGGAATCAATGGGATTCGTACCCGTCCCTCGTTGACCCAGCCGATGGGACCGGCGTTGGGCGAGTGGAATGCAGCTGTGCTGGAGCTGTGCATTTTGCGTACGAACCGGGCCAGGTGGATCTCGTCGTTGAAGACAACCAGTGGGCCCAGTCCAGCGGATCTATCGGAAACGGCGACTTGGAGCGCTGCCAGAAGGTTTGCAGGACCGTCGGCGCCTGGCAGGCCCGGGTTCCTCATGGCCCCCGTGAGCACGACCGGAATATCTGTGGTCAGCAGCAGGTCCAGCAGGAAGGAGGTCTCTTCCAGGGTGTCGGTGCCTTGGGTGATGACAATGCCTTCGGCACCGTTTGCGTGCTTCTTGTCGATGAGGTCGGCCAGTTCCAGGATGTCTTCAATGGTCAGGTCCCCTGATGGGTACTGGCGGAAAGAACAGGCCGATATTTCAGCCAGTTCATGTACCTGCGGGATTAATTGGAAGAGCTGATCCGCCGAAAGTTTGGGAACAGCATCCTGGCCGCCGCCATTGGGAACAGAGGCGATTGTTCCGCCCAAGGTAATGACGGCAATGTTGGGAAGAGTGTCGGACAAAGCTGGTTTTCCTTTGAATTGGTTCGGAACGCGCCTTCGAGACATCCAAATGTCGGTCCAGGATCTGGCGGCCGCGAGGATGGAGGGCTCCTGTGCGCCCGAGGCGTGGCTTGCCGCAGGTCAATGGACCAGTCCGCAAACCACGCCCCGGGTTTCACACGGCAGGGGCCTTCCGGGATGTTCGGTTCGGCATCCCTTAGAGCCTTTCTGCAGCAGATGTCAGCTGCTTGGCTCTGGCAGTTAGGGCATTTCCCGGTCAAACGGATAACGACGGTTGGACTCGAAGGGGAACCGCGCGCGGAAGTCTTCGGCAATGTTCTCGAAGGTGTCGAAGGATACGCCGGGGTGCCGCTGGATGTGCTCGATCAGGCGTTCGAGCATCATCAGGACCTGGGGACGTCCGGATACGTCAGGGTGGATGGTGATCGGGAAGATGGCGTAGTCGTACTCCCGGTAGACCCAGTCGAACTGGTCCTGCCACATCTGACCGATATCGTGCGGGCTGACGAAGCCGTGGCTGTTCGGGCTGCCCTTGATGAACATCATCGGAGGCAGGTCGTCGATGTACCAGTTGAAGTTGATCTCCACCAGGTCGATCTCCTCGCCGCGCTCCAGCGGCTTCATCCAGTGTTCGGCAGGCTTGGCAAGGTCGATCTTCGTCCAGGAGTCTCCAGTGCGGGCGTAGAACGGCTGGAAGTCATGGAAGGCCTGACTGTGGTCGTACCGGAAGCCGTTCTTCAGGAGCAGATCCGCCGTCACCGGGGACAGCTCGCACCACGGTGCGATATACCCCTGCGGGGCCTTGCCCGAGAACTTCTCGATCAGTTCGATGCTCTTGTTGAGGACGTCTTCCTCCTGCTGCGGGCTCATCAAAATGGGGTTCTCGTGGGAGTAACCGTGAGCTGCCAGCTCGTGCCCTGCCTCGACGATCTGCTCAATGCGGTGCGGGAACGTCTCAATCGAATGTCCGGGCGAGAAGAAAGTTGTTTTCAGATCGTATTTCTTGAACAAGTTCAGAAGGCGAGGAACCCCGACCTCTCCGGCAAACATGCCGCGCTGGATGTCAGCGGGGGAATCCTCGCCTCCGTAGGAGCCGAGCCAGCCGGCAACTGCGTCGATGTCCGTACCGAAGCAAACCTTGATGTCTTTTGCCATTTTTCTTTTTTCTCCTTGGCCTATCAGTTGCGCGAGCTTTTCCGGAGCCCCGAGCAGACGTCTGTCTGTACGCGCGTTTGTCGCACCACGTCTGTTTGGGCCTTCTCGCCCGCCTCGTCACTGCGCCGAAACGACTGCAGTCGTACGAATGCAGGAAATCAGAATGCGGACCCCACACTCCTCTGTGACTTGAGCCACGCATTCGATTGCATTGAGCCTAAGGTCCAATCCCACAGGACGTCAAGGCTTTTAAATATCCTTGGAGATTCAGGCAAGTTTGAATGGAATGAGCTATTCTGTGAAGTCCGCAAAGGATTGCGTACTTTCTGCCAAGCTTGGTCGGGCTAAGGGGACCGGCGGGGTATGACGGGGGTTTCCCGAGTCGACTATCCTCGAATCAGCACGCGACTGTAGAGAGAAAAGAGCTGGATCCCGTGGCGCCAAAATCCATGACCCTGGCGGAAATCGCCAAACGGGCAGGGGTGCATGTCTCGACTGTTTCGCGCGCTCTCAGCCCGAACTCCCCCGGCGTGGGCGCAGAGACCGCAGCCCGTATCCGGGCCCTGGCGGACGAAATAGGCTATCAGCCTGATCCGGCTGCCGCGGCCCTTCGGACCGGGCGCAGCGCAGTTTTGGGCGTCCTGGTTCCGCGGCTTACCGACTACGTCTTGGCGCGCATCTATGAAGGCATCGATGACACAGCCCATGACTCCTGTTTCAGTACTTTCGTCTCAAACACCAACGATGATCCCGAACTTCGCAAGGAAAAGCTGGAGGAGCTTCTCGGACGGCGGGTGGAAGGGATTGTGCTCGGAGATGCCCGCCTGGACGGCGACGAACTGGTGGCCATCCTGGCACGTCGGCGAATACCGTATGTCCTTGTCAACCGCAGGCTGCGGGGGCATCCGTCAGTCACCACGGACGACATTCTGGGCGGCAGCCTGGCGGCCGACCACCTGCTGGAATTAGGCCATAAACGGGTCGGCATCATTGCCGGTCCCAGCTACGCCAGCACATGCGTCGAACGCACCCACGGCTTTGTCCAAAAATACCTGGCCGCCGGCATCGGCGTCCCTGATGAACTGATTCTGGATTCAGGGGCGGATACATCGGCCGGATACGAGGCGGGGGCTGAACTGATGCGAAGGGAACCCGGGCTGACCGCGATTTTCGCGATCAATGATGAGGCGGCCATAGGAGCCATGGGGGCCATTCGGGATCAGGGCAAGGTTCCAGGCCGGGACGTTGCGGTGATCGGCTACAACGACATCCCCCTGGCAGCCCATCTGCCGGTTCCCCTTACTTCAGTAGCCTCACCCATGTTTGAAATGGGGCAGCAGGGCACTGCCCTGCTGCTCGACCTGTTAGCAGGAAAGACCGGGCAGTCGAAGCAGCTTGCCCCGAAACTGATTGCGCGCGCCTCAACCACCGGTGATCCGGTCATTCTGCCTACCTTTGGCCTTCCAGCATGAGAATGGAACGATGGGCGCGGGGCCGAGCGTCGGCCGTGGATACTATCTCCACGCAATCGTTTGTGCATTGGCTCATCAATTGCGACCCGGGGGCTAGACCGCGCCACTCTTGACATCATGTGAGGCGAGTCACTACAGTTCAGTGAGCAAACGCAAACGATTGGTAGCCGGTTCTCCTGTGCTGCCGGCCCGGGACTCGGCGATGGCAGGGGGTCCCTATGGATCAGGGGGGGCGCCGGGCGTCGGGGTGGATGCGATTTCCGGATGGGCTCCGAGGGCGGAGGGGACTTGCCATGACGACTGCATCGAGGGCAGTCGTCTTTTATCCGTTCGAACCATCCAATATTTGAAGGGAGCCAACAGTGTGCGGAGTCTGCGGTGCTCCTCCGGCCAACATGGACTGGTACAGCGCCGGTGTGGAGAATTCAGCGTCGGGGCGTCTTCGTGCCCGGATGCAGCTGGCCGCGGCGGCCAACGGCGTCCTTCGTCATGTCGGTCTCAAGGTCAGCTACTACCCGGGCGCATCGACGCTTTCCCTGCATTCGCCAACGGGTGCGACCGTCCCAGTCCAGCAATTTTCGGACATCTGGCCGACAGCAGACAAGCTGACAGGGCAGGGTCTTGACCCGCTGGATCCCGATACCATCACCAGACAAGGCAATCGAAGCGGGCACAATGATTGACGTCACTATAGTCGGCGGATTTCTCGGGGCGGGAAAGACGACCTGGCTGTCGCAGACGTTGAAAAACCAGAGCACTGACCCTGGCACAACCGCCGTCGTGGTCAATGACTTTGCGTCCGAAGGCGTCGATGACTTGCTCCTCAGGCATCCGTGGAAAGACGGCGGCGAAGTCAGTATCAGTGCCGTGATCGGCGGTTGCATATGCTGCGATAAAAGGGATGAGCTTGTGGCCTGCCTGATCGCCTTGGTTGCTTCCCGCCACAAACCTGGCCACCGCGGAATCGAACAGGTTTTCATTGAGACCTCAGGGGTCGCGAATCCCGAGTCCATCATCGATGTGATTACCGCCCACCCCGTTCTTAAGGCAAACCTTCAGCTAAACGAGCTGATTGTCGTCGTGGACAGTCTTAACGGTGCTGCGCAGCTGCGTCATCAGAGCCTCGCGCGCTCCCAGGCATCGGCCGCCGACAGAATTGTCATCAGCAAGGCCGACCTGGCCGATGATGCCAGTCTTGCAGTGTTGGCAGGCCTGACAACCCGTCTCAATCCCCGCGCCAAACTCACCCGCGCCGCTGGCGGCATAGAATCCGAACTGCCGGCGATGCCTGATAATCCCGCCGGGCTTCAGGCTGACCGGATCGAGTGGCAAAGTGGAGAAGATTTCGAACCGGATGCATGGGTAGTCAAGCTGTCACCTAGTACCTCCTGGGCGGAATACTCGCTATGGCTCGACGCTGCAACACGTGCCCGGCCGCATCAGTTCCTGCGTTCCAAGGGCATTATTCAAACACCAAACGGTCCCATCGTTCTTCAGTCCGTGGGCCAGGTCATTGCCCAGCCTCGACCTGCTCCTGAGGACCTGGACGCTGACGAGTCCGGCTGCACGACAATGGTGTTCGTCACCCAAGGGATTGAAGCGGGAGCCCTCGATAAATCCCTGGCGGCCTTTGTCCCCAGTGCCCAGTCCAAGGAACCGAGGCAAGACTAGCCATTAAAGGACCGTTCCCGGATCCGGCAACCGACTTGGCGGCACGTCTGCTTCGATGACAGCGAACCGGTGGACGCTTTCCTGCGGCCACGAACCTGGAACCGCTGGGCCATGCCGTGCCTGCCGGCCAGCCTCACCCCGGCCTACCTGACCGAGACCGGGTTCTACGACTTCGAGGTAAAACCGGACGGGATCCACTGCATCAGCGGCAACGGCAACCCCGAGACCGCCCCCGTCATCACCATCAGGGGCGTGAAGTGCTACGACTTCAGCACCCAGGGACTCTGCTGGAACACCGCACCACAGCACACGGACGACGCCCCACATGTTCAGGCCGCAGCACCGCCCGCATAACCCCGGGTTTGTTTCACCCCACCGGCGCGGGGTGGAACAATCAAAGGATCCCTGCCGACGGCAGACTACACACCGCGGTCCTGCCCGGAAGCATCCGCACAAGCAGGAAACCCCCATGAAAACAGCAGCCGGGGACGGTGCAGCGGGGGAGCGGGACCATCTGGCGTAAGCAACCGCAGACCCAGCGGCGGGAGTTCACACCCGGGCTGAACTGTCATTTTCAGAAGCCGACTGCACACCGTCAGGCGAAATGACGGGCTTCGTGCAGGGGACTGTTGAAATTGGATTGTCAGGAGTCCTGTGCACGATCGGTCTTCTTGCTTAGAAGTCGTGTGCACAACGCTGCACGTTCTCAGGAGTCGGCTGCACGAATCTACACCAAGTCCACGGGAGGCGGTGTCAGTTGGGGATCCGGAACCGCACACGCGAAGGAATGAAGGTCGCAAAGTCCAAGGCGCGGCTCCGTGGCAAACAGCCGAAACTCACAGTCAAGCAAGAAGCTCACCTCAACAAGCTCCACGCCTCGGACGAGTACAGCACGCGGGAGCTGGCCGAGCTGTTCTCTGTAGGCAGGTCACCGTCTACCGCGCCATCCGACGCGCAGAGCCAAAACTCTCCGGCTCCTAATTCGCTTGTGCAGTCGGCTTCTGAAATTCCGTGCAGTCAGCTTCTGAAACTGACAACAGGACCTAGAAGAAGCTTAAGAACTGCTCTCCGGGGATCCCGCCCCGGATTGCCCCGGGCCTCCCTGTCCCCATCCTGACTGCCCCCGCTCTGCGGCCGCGTGGCGTACATGACCGCGGCACCGTACCGGAGCGCACCGGTCTCCGGCATAAGATCACCGTGTGGTGAAGGTAATCGGCGTCATCCGGCCGAAGGAAACACAGGAAATCGAAGTCGAAGCCAACAGCTACACGGAAGGACGCGAAGCACTCCTGGCCCGGATCCCCGAAGGCTGGGAACTGCTCTCCGCCCTGCCCGTCCGGTAACCGCCGGAGTGCAGCCAAGGACTGGAAGCGCTCGGGCATGTCCAGCGGCTGCCCAGCCAGCATGGCGGCCCTGCACAGGTGCGGGTCCTGGCGTTGGAAACACCTCAAAGGTGCCAGTGATTACGGCACCGGCATGGTCAGGAGATTCCCCCGACTCCCGGATCGGCCATTGCCTCACTCATTTACCCCCTCCAGGATGCTGCCGTAGGCGCTGTTATCGGCGTAACTGCCTATCGGCCACGTATTGATTTCCCGGCCGTCCGATTGATGCCTTTAGGTGTTTTCCCAAATTCCATCAGTGCGCTTACTGTTTATGCGGGGAAAATTGTTCGCACTGATTGAGGAGTCATGTCTTATGGCACAGCAGGTAAAGATTGTTCTGGTTTCCGATCTGGACGGCGGGCCGGCCGACGAAACGGTGCAATTCGGTCTTGACGGCACCGGCTATGAAATCGACCTGTCCACCGATGACGCTGCAGCACTGCGCGAGGCCTTCAAACAGTATGTGAAAGCCGGACGCAAGGTTCCTGCGGCCGCATCCGGGCGGGGTAAAGCCCGGCCCGCGACGGCGTCCGGCAGCAAGCGCGAGGACACCCGGAGAATCCGTGAATGGGCGAAAGGAAACGGCTACACAGTTTCCGAACGGGGGCGGATCTCCGCCGAAATCGCTGAGGCTTACCAAAAGGCCGTTGCCTGATCCCAAGTATGGACGGCCGTTCGTCACGGTTTCTCTTTTGCGCAGAGAAAAGCGCGGAGCCGGGAAACGTGAGTACATACCCGGCTCCGCCCTTTTAATGGAAAACCCTGCTGCTGCGTCATATGCGCCGTTATCGGCGCGAGGCGTCGGTATTCCGACCTGCGGGCCGGGATGCCTCAGCGGGGTCCTCTACTCAATTACTCATATGAGTAGATGAGTAAAGTGCTGAAAGAGGGCTTACTACCGAACGTATGCGCTGTTATCGGCCTGTATGGATTTATGATCCGGCCGTACGGCAGTTGACGGGGGTGCCGCAGCGGCGCCGGTCCGCTAGGTTGGAAGTGGACGCCCGCGGATCAGGTTCCCGACGGT
>NZ_JBNHIC010000059.1:0-19306 GCF_059092905.1 Arthrobacter sp. B0427-1-12
TACGAGGTCCTCAAAGCACTCCAGGAACACCTCGTCCAACTGCTTAGCCGCTGCCCCTACTGCCAACACGCACCACCGACCTAACAAAGTACTACTAAGCCTCCGCCGCGTAATCGGCCGTTTACGTGACAGTCAGGACGATACCCTCCAGCTTGTGACTGTTAACCAGGGTTGAGCGGGCGGTTCGCCGGCAGCGGCCTTCATCGAGCGCACTGTGATCGACTTGCTCGACCGATCGGCTGGATTGGCCTCCGCCAAGTATCGACAGAACACGTGAAGGCGTCTCTTTTATAAGGTCCTGCTGTCTATTGCAGTTACCGAATTGTCGTCTATTCATTCGCCCCTCGCACAGCGGGAGTTCGGCTGCCGCGACGCAGCCGAACTCCCGATAGCGGCGGGGATCGGCCCTTTGGGCCGATGTTCATGGCGCTTCCCTCATCCATGTACCTCCTACTGCTCGAAGGTCACGGTCAGCACTGCGCGGCCAAGCGTGTGGCTGTATAGGTTGAAGGCGAGAAACGCTGGCGTAGCATTTTCGGGCAGTCCCAGGGATTCCACATCCACTGCGTGCACCGCTAGGTAGTAGGTGTGTACTCCGTTGCCGGGAGGCGGCGCGGCTCCCAGGTACTGCTTGAGTGAGAGGTCGTTGGCCAGTTGCCAAGCACCTTCCGGCAGGCCGGTTCCGGACTGAGAGCCTGCCCCGGCCTTGAGCTCGGTGACTGTCGCGGGGATGTCTGCCACTGCCCAGTGCCAGAATCCGGAGCCGGTGGGTGCCTTGGGGTCATAGACCGTGACGACGTAGCTCTTGGTTTCCTCCGGTGCGCCCGACCATGACAAGTGTGGCGATATATCCTCGCCTCCAGCGCCGAGGAGGCCGCTGCGCTGCGGGACCGCCCATTCGCCGCCCTCCGACACGTCGTCGGAGGTGACTGTAAATTCGGTAACGGCCGGCAGATCGGCAAAGGGATCCCGCGGTTTGGTCATTGTTGCTGCCATGATTGCTCCTAAATGAGTTGCTGGCGCATTTGGTCGATGATGTATTCCGCCTGCCGCGTCGCTAAGGCAACGATGGTCAGGGTGGGGTTGGCCGCTGCGCCGGTCGTGAATACGGAACCGTCGGAGACAAAGAGATTGCTGATTTCATGCGACTGTCCGAACGCGTTGACCACCCCGTCCTCGGGGCGTGAGCTCATCCGTGCCGTGCCCAGGTTGTGGGTGGAAGGGTATGGCGGGGTGTGCGTCGTATCATCCGAGCCCACAGCGGAGTAAAGCAGGTCGGCCTGTTTGTAGGCGTGTTCCCGCATTGCCGTGTCGTTGGGATGGTCGTCGAAGTGCACATTGGGTACTGGCAGCCCGTGTGCGTCCGTGACCGCGCTGTTGAGCGTGATCCGATTGGACTCCTGCGGCATGTCCTCGCCCACAATCCACATTCCGGCCGTGTTCACGTACTCGTCCATGGCATGCGCGAAGACGGGCCCCCACTCACCGGGGTCAACAAAGCTGGCTAGGAAAGCTGGTCCGAGAGAGAGGGTCTCCATGTAGTAGCCGCCGGAAAAGCCGCGTTCGGGATCATGGCGGGATTCATCCGCGATAATCCCGGCCATGGTTTCCCCGCGGTACATGCGCACCGGCTTGTCGAACCGGGCGTAGACGGATCCGGTGGTGTGTCGCATATAGTTGCGTCCCACCTGGCCGGAGTAGTTGGACAGCCCGTCTGGGTGCCTGGCATCGGCGGACATGAGCAGCAGGCGCGCCGTCTCGATGGCGTTGCCAGCGACGATGACGGCCCGGGCCAGCTGGCGCTGGGCCCTGCCCTTGGCGTCAACGTAGATCACCCCGTCCACCTTGCCGGACGCATCCACCGTGATCTGCACGGCTTGCGAGTTCGGCCGCAGGTCCAGCAGCCCGGTCTTCTGGGCCTTCGGGATCTCGCTGACCAGGGTGGACCACTTGGACTTGTTCTTGTCCCCCTGGAAGTTGAAGCCGTCCTGGATGCTCGCCGGCCGGCCGTCGTACGGCTCGGCATTCGTGGCGTAGGGACCCGTGGCATAGTGCCGGTAGCCCACGCGGTCGGCGCCATTGGCGAAGACCTTGTAGTTGTTGTTCGCGGGAAGCGCCGGGCGTCCGTGGCGATGGGTGCTGCCCATCTTTTTCTCGGCCGCATCGTAGTACGGTTCGAGGTCCTCGAGGCTGATCGGCCAGTCCTCCAGGTTGGCCCCCTCGATGCGGCCATAGGTGGAGCGGGTCTTGAACTCGTGGGCCTTGAACCGGGGAGTGGCGCCTGACCAGTGCGTGGTGCTACCGCCCACGGCCTTGACAATCCAGGCCGGCAGGTTTGGGAAGTCACGGGCCACACGCCAGCTGCCGCTGGTGGTTCGCGGATCCAGCCAGGCCATCTGGTTGAAGGCTTCCCACTCGTCGTTAACGTACTCCTCGTTCAGGATGTGGCCGCCAGCCTCCAGCGCCACCACAGGCACACCCGCCTTGGTCAGCTCGTACAGCGTGGTGCCGCCACCGGCTCCGGTGCCGATCACCACTACGGCCGAATCGTCGTCGAACTCAATTTTTGCCATTTTTGCCTCTCACGCTTCACGCCGGGCAGAGCCCGAGCTCGGTCCAACTCCGGACAGCTCGTCCGGGCCGGCGGCGGCAGCCGCGGCCGCGGCGGCGCCGCCGGCCTTCGATCCGTTCGGGACGGCCGGCACCGTCCTGGGAAGGAAATCGGACTGCACCTTGGCCGCCAGGGGGTAGGGAAGCGCCCCCTGTTCGGGCAGCTGCTCGTCCGCTTCCTGGATCCTGGGCTCCGGCAGCCAGTCCAGGTCATTGAAGCCCCGGTTGATGTACCCGCCGCGGTCGAAGGACGGGCCCTCATAGCCCAGCGCTTCCCAGATCTGAGGATCGTCATACAGGTTCAGGACAGTGGTCCGCCGGATGAACCCGAAGAAGACGGTTTCCTCGATGCTGCGCAGGACCTTCAGCGCCTCATCGTCGGTCAGGTCCACAAAGCGCCTGCCGTCCGCGGCGGCGTTGATGCTGGCCAGGCCCTGGGTCAGCTCAATCCGGAACCAGGTGGAGCCTGCGGCCTCCACGGCGATTTTCTCCGCGGTCCGCTGGTATGGGCCATCCGGGAAGCCCGGATGCGGGAAGGCGACGCGGATGATGCGGACCAGAGTGCGCTTGGCCTCGGCAGACAGCTGCGTCGCATTGAGCGATGGATACTTGGCTGGAAGTTTCATCGGGTCTCCTTTGATCGTCTGACTGGCAGTCTGCGTCAGTAAATATTGCTGGGCCGGACCATGCCCTCGGCCAGATCGCCGAACCCTGGGGCGATGATTTCCCCGGGGTGGTTCAGGATTTCCTCCACCACGAGGGTTTCGGTGGTCAGCAGCAGCGCGGCAATGGACGCCGCACTCTGCAGGGCCGACCGGGTGACCTTGAGTGGATCGATCACCCCGGCCTCGAACATGTCCCCATACTCGCCGGTCATGGCGTTGAAGCCGACTCCGGTGTCCGCCTCCTGCACCGTCTTTACGGCCTCGTCGCCGTCGTAGCCGGCATTGATGGCGATCCAGCGCAGCGGTTCCTCCATGGCGCTGCGGACGATGTCCATCCCAATGGAGGCATCCCCGCTCAGCTCCAGCCCGGCCAGCGCATGCTGCGCCTGCACCAGGGCGGTGCCGCCGCCGGCGACAATGCCCTCCTCGACGGCCGCCCGGGTGGCGGACAGCGAGTCCTCCACCCGGTGCTGCTTTTCCTTCAGCTCGACGTCGGTAGCGGCGCCTACGCGGATGACCGCCACGCTGCCGGACAGCCGGGCGATCCGCAGCTGGAGATTGTCGTGGTCGTGGTCATTCTCCGCGCGGTCCAGCTCGCGTTCGATCTGCTGGATGCGGGCGGCCACATCGGCCTCCTCCCCGGCCCCTCCCACGATGGTGGTGGAATGCTCCGTCACGGTGATCTTCCGTGCCCGGCCGAGGTGCTCAATGCGCACGTTTTCCAGCTTGACGCCCGAATCGGTGCTGACCACGGTACCGCCCATGATGGCTGCGAGGTCCTCCAGTTCCGCGACGCGGCGGTGGCCGAAGCCCGGTGCCCGCACCACCGCGGAACGGAACGTGTCATGGACGTTGTTGGTCACCAGCATGCTCAGGGCCGGCCCGTCCATGTTTTCGCAGAGGATCAGCAGCGGTTTGTTGGAGCGCTGGACCTGTTCCAGCACCGGCATCAGGGTCTGGACCGTGGTGATCTTCTGGTTGGTGAGCAGGACATAAGCGTCCTCCAGCACGGCCTCCATCCGGTTCTTGTCCGTGACGAAGTACGGGGAGATGTAGCCGTGGTCGAATTCCACGCCGTCCACGAAGCTCAGCCCGAGGCCGAACTGCGGCCATTCCTCCACGGTCACCACCCCGGAGATTCCCACCTGGGCCATGGCGCTGGCGAGGACGTTGCCGATCTCCGGATCATTGTTGGCCGAGATGGTGGCCACCTGCCGCAGGTCCTCTTCGCTGGCCACCTCCCGGCTGCGCTCGGTGAGGAGTTCGATGACGGCGGTGACGGATGCTTCGATGCCGCGCTTGAGCTGTATCGGATTGGCTCCGTCATCAACGGCGGCCAGACCTTCGCGGACCATAGCCTGGGCCAGGACGGTGGCAGTGGTTGTGCCATCCCCGGCCACGCCGTTGGTCTTGGTGGCGACTTCCTTGACCAGCTGTGCGCCCATGTTGGAGAACGGGTTGCGCAGCTGGATTTCCTTGGCAATGGTCACACCGTCGTTGGTAATGGTGGGAGGCCCGGTCAGCTTTTCCAGCATGGCGTTGCGGCCCTTGGGCCCCAGCGTCACTTTGACCGCGTTGGCGAGGGCATTGACGCCCTCTTCTAGCAGCTTCCGAGCCTCGGCGTTGAATCTCAGATCTTTTGCCATGTTGCACGCACCTTCTGTTGTTCGTTTACTGCGTTCTGTTGTTCGTTGACGGCGTTGGACCGGCAGGTTTCGGTTGTCGGGCAGTTTCCTTCCGGTTTCCGGGAATTACGGGACGAGGATGGCCCGGCCGCGTACCCGTCCCTGGTCCAGGTCGATCAGGGCGGTGGCAAACTCGGAGAGGGGGTAGGCGGTGGTGTGCAGGGTGACTTTGCCTTGCGCGGCCAGGGCCATCAGCTCCACGAGATCGTTGTAGGATCCCACCAGGTTGCCGATGAAGTTGATCTCGGTGGAGATGATGTCGATGGTGGGTATCTCCAGCCGGCCGCCGTAGCCGATCACGAAGTAGCTGCCCGCCCTACGCAGCATCGCGATGCCGTCCTCGATGGCCCCGCTTTCGCCGACGAAGTCCAGGACCACCTCGGCCCCGTTCCCGCCGGTCAGGGCCAGGACGGCATCCACCTGCTCGCCGTCGGCCACTACCGTGTGCCCGGCGCCCAGCTCCTTGGCCAGTTCCAGGGCCTCGGGGGAACGGTCCACCACGATCATTTCCGCCGCGGACAGCGCCGCCAGGACCTGGACGCCAATATGGCCCAGCCCGCCGGCGCCAATGATCACCGCCCTGTCACCCGGGCGCAGGATGCGGGCGGCCTTGGCGACGGCGTGGTAAGCCGTCAGGCCCGCATCAGCCAGGGCCGCAACGTCTGCCGGTTGCAAGGACCTGCCCAGCTTGACCACCGAACGGGCCGTGGTTTTCAGATACTCGGCGTAGCCGCCGTTGGAGTCGATGCCCGGGAACTTGGATTCGGCGCAGTGCACGTCGTCGCCGGCCCGGCAGGCCCGGCACAGGCCGCAGGTTGCCAGCGGGTGCAAGATCACCGGGTCGCCCGGGGCGATGTTCGTCACGGCGCTGCCGACGGCCTCCACCCAGCCGGCATTCTCGTGACCGATGGTGTAGGGCAACTGCACGCCGGACTTTTCCTCCCACTGTCCTTCGATGATGTGCAGGTCCGTCCGGCAGACCCCGGCCCCGCCGATCCGAACGATCACATCCATGGGACCGTCAATGGCGGGATCGGGCACCTCCACGAGTTCGGGCTTGCCATTGTATTCGCCCAGCTGGACTGCTTTCATGCTCTGCTCCTTCGCTCAGGGCCGCCTCGTACAGCGGCCCTGGGTTGCTCGGTTCCGCTCTGGTCGGTTCTGCCCTCGCCCGGCGGACCCGGGGCGGGCGCGGGGTGTATGTCCCAGCCCCGGGCCTTCAGCTCGGAGAAGTGCTGGACGCATCCCGCGCAGGAAGCGCCGCAGGCCGGCCGGGGAGCGGCGGTCATGGCTGGACCGGCTCCAGATCGAAGCCGATGTACTCGGCGGCCTCTTCCGGGTTGGCGAAGAGCATGGTGCGGTCATCAAAATGCACCATGCGCCCGTAATGGGTGGACATGATTTCCTCGAAGTCGGACTGGTCGAATTCGGTGCCCAGTTCTTCCCCGATTTCCGCGAAATCGAAGGTGAGGGTCTCGGTGCTGTCCACCCGGATCATGGAGGGATACTCAACGAGTGTCACTCCCGGCTTGCGGCCCATGACCTCGGCGACGACGTACCCGTTCTGGTTGTTCATCAGTGTTACGCCGCACATGTTCGAGGATCCTGCGACGGACCCGAATACCATTTCGCTCATCAGTTCAGCTCCTTCGGCACATCGATTTCCAGGTCCTTCAACAACATGTTGCGCAGCCCCTCCTTGGCCGCCTCGAATGATTCCGCGAAAGGCATCACGCGCTCGAGCGGCTGCGACCAGATGGGCTGGAGGTCCTGCGCCGCCTTCAGGCTCAGGGGGACCCAGGTGGTGAGCCACTCGGAAAGCTTCGCCTTATTGGCCTCCCCGTGTTCCTCGTCGCGGACGAGCAGGGAGAACAACGCCCTGGTGTAGGCCTGGTCGCGGCTGTAGTCGTGCTCGCCGGAACCCACTAGGCCGGGCGTCACATAGTCGCCGTTCCGGGCTGCGATCTGCATGATCAGGTGGCTGCGGAACAGCACCCCGACCAGCTGCTCGTAGACGACGTTGGTGGCGAAGACGGCCTCCGCCCAGTCCCCGGTGGCGGTGAGGCGCTCGACGTTTTCCCGTACGCCCTGCCAGACCGGGTCCGAATGCCACACCTCCCGGTGGACGTCACCGTCGAACCCGTCTACGGCTTCGCTCAGATCAAGGTTGTACAGCGCCAGGTCCTGGGCGAAGCGCAGCTTGTGGGCGCTGTTCACGGCCACGGCGGTGTTGATCATGTTGGTGGGCCCGGAGCGCTGAACGGCGGTGAACACGTGCAGGCCCAGACCATGTTCAGCGTGCATCCATGCGCCGAGGTTCCGTTCCACAAACCTGGTCCAGGTAGGAGTCCAGCCGTCGTAGGCCTTGGCCAGCTGCGCATTTGCCAGGTTCTGCTGGACCTGGCGGACCACGTTGGCGTTGTTGCGGAAGATGGTCTGCTCCCACTCGCCGTTGGGGTCACGGAACTGGTGCCAGTCGCTGGATTTCAGCGTGGTCCACTCCTTGGGATACCCGCCGGGGCCATCACCAAAACCATAGATCCAGCCCTGGTAGAGGTGGCGCTCCGGGTCCGGCTGTACGTCGAACGTCACGTCTTCATACATGGTGGCCCGGAGTTTTTCCGGGGTGAAGTAGCTGTACGACCGGCTCGTCGAGCTGGGAAACTCCAGAGCGCCGGCTTCGGCATCGGTGAATTCCGGCTTGGGAAAGCTGCGCTCCGGGTTGTCGGCCTTGGCCGTGGTGGGTGTGCTCATGGTGAATGCTCGCTTTCTTCACTCTTGGGGAACAGTCGTCGTGAACTTGTCGAAGTAGATTCGCTCGCGCGGAACTCCCTTGCCGTCCAGAAGGTCAATCGCGGCATCGACCATGGGCGGCGGGCCGCACAGGTACAGGTCGCTGTGCGCCAAGTCGGTTTCGCGGCGATCGAGAACATCAGTGACGAAACCGAAGTCGCCGTCCACGCCCAGCGACGCCCAGTCCGCGGTGTCGGCGTGGGACAGGCAGGGGACGAAGGAGAAATCGGCGAGCTGTTTGCCCAGTTCGCTGATCTCGGCGAGGTAGAAGAGGTCCTCGCCGGCGCGGGCGCCGTAGTAGAAATGCACCGAGCGCGGATTCTGCGTCTCCGCCAGGTGGCGCAGCAGGGACAGGATCGGCGCCATTCCGGCGCCACCACCGACGCAGACAATGGGACGGTCAGAATTGGCGCGGATGGTGAAGGAGCCGTAGGGCCCGGTCAGCTCCAGCTTGTCGCCGATCTTTAGTTCGGACTCGAGCAGGCCGGAAAACTTTCCGCCCGGGTAGCGTTTGATGATGAATTCCAGTTCCTGGGCTCCCTCCGGCGTCATTGCCATCGAGAATGAGCGGTGCTCGGTGGTTCCGGGGATGGTCAGGTCTGAGTACTGGCCGGGTTTGAACCGGAACCGGGTACCGTCGGGCAGTTGCAATTTCAGCGACACAATGTCTCCGGTCAGCTCCCTGATTTCGCTGATCGTAGTGGTCAGGTACTGAAGAGGAACCGCGTTGCGCAGTTCGTCCTCGTCAAAATTGATGAGTTCAACTTCGCAGTCGCTGTAGACATGCGTCTTGCAAAGCAGGACATACCCTTCCTCGCTCTCCGATTCGGCCAGGGCGAAGGTGGAGTACTTGTCCATCTGGACGTCGCCATCGATGAGAAAGGACTTGCAGGCCGAGCACTGGCCTTCCCTGCAGCCGTGCATCAGGGACACGCCCTGCCTGAATGCCGCATCGAGAACCGTTTCGTCCTCGTCGACGTCGATCTCGAGATCCACCGGTTCGAAGCGGACTTTGTGGTTATTGCCCATTTTTACTCCTTGAAAAGAGACACGGGATGGCTGGTCGGCCGGCTGGGCCCGGGGGCGGCGCGAGGCGCGTGCAGACGCGCCGCCCCCGGGTGCTCTGGGGGCCGTTACCCCGTGGTCGCGAACCTGCCGCCCGGACCGCCGGCCTTGTAGGCGGCGATGTGAGCCTCACGTTCGGTGTCGGACATCTCATTCAGGGTCACATTCGGGCTCGGGAAGGGAATGCCCTTGAAGTCATCGAGGGTCCACAGCTTCTTCGGATCATCCAGATCAAGGTGAGGCTGTGCGATGAGGGTCTTGCCGTCGTCCCGCACGTAGCCCAGCTTCTTGATGATGTGGGAGACCTCTTCGTTGTGGTTGAGCGTCTCCCATTCGCGGTGGCCGGTGAGGCGGCCCATGTTCGGCGTCGGTCGCCCTTCATACTCGGGCCGGAATGCCTTAATGTCGGTCCAGGCGCAGGCCTCGGAGCAATATGTCCTCCACTGGCCGTCGACCTTGTCGGTGACCATGTCCTCACGGATCAGGCACGGCACCATGCAGGTCCAGCACCGGTGCGGGTACTGATAGTCGACGTCTTCGAACGCGATGGCCTTGTTCCGTCCGGGATAGCGCAGCCGGTTGTAGTTCTCCCACCACTTGCCGTACTTGCTGTACCAGCCGGGGTACTTCTCCTCGAACCACTCGAAGTCCTGGTCCGTCATCGGATCGATCCGCCAGTAGTTGACGGGCCAGCCCGTGGCGAAGAACTGTGCCACCTCATGGACATAGCCCTTGTTGACGATGCGGTTCCAGGCCTCCTCCACCAGGTCGTGCGGAATTTTCAGCCCATACTTCTCCAGCGGCAGCAGATAGCTGCGGTAGTAGTCGTCGTAAATCCAGCGCTGCCACATCTCCGCGTAGCTGTCACGGTCCTTGCGCCGGTCCTTGGTGCCGTACTCGATGAACGTGCCGATTGCGGCGTCCACCACGCAGTGGTTGTTCCACCAGGCATAACGCAGGTCCCGTTCGAGCAGCACGCGGTTGTCCTCATCCGCCAGTGCCATCAGCAGGATGGAGTAGCCGTTGGAGATGTGCCGGGACTCATCGGACTGTACCGAGTGGAACACCGTCGGCAGCAGGTAGTCGCCGTTGGCCGCAGCCTCGGCCGGCATGGCCACAAACAGTGTGTTGGTGAAGGCCGTCTCGGCCACCACCGTCAGGTAGATATTCGCCGCGGTGATCGCATCACCGGTAATGAAGCCCTCGCCGAACTGTCTGCCGATGGTTCCGGCGTAGTTGTTGGCGAACGCCTTCTCGCTGATGTCGAATCCGGCCGGGTCGATGTAGTGGTTCATGTACAGCTTTTTCAGGTTCATCTGGATCGTCGAGTGCCTGACCTCATCGATCATCTGAACTGCCAGGCCGTTATGCAGGTCCGGGTTAGGGACTGCGTCGATTGCCATCGGCATGGCCCGGGCTGCGGAGATCTCTGGGAAAGGGATGATGGAGAGGAAGAGCTTCTGCCACTCCATCCAGCGTTCCTGTACCTGGCGGAACATATTGCCACGGATGGCGCCGTCCATGGCGCCGTAGACGCGGTTGTCCTTCTCCTCCTCCATTGGGAAGTAGGAGCGCAAAATCTGCTTCAGCGGATCCTTCTTCGGGGATTTCTCGAAGTTGTAGTCTGTGCCAAACCGGGTTGCCGGCGTCGCGAAGGTCGGTTCCCACGACAACTCGCTGATCTTCTTGTGCGCCTTGCTCAAGCTTTGCCTGCTCAACGCTGCCTCCTTATTAGGGCTTCGGGCACCCGTGGAGACTTCATAAACCCACGAGTGAGAGGCGATTCGCTTTCCGGTGCATGCCATGCAGCGGCCGGTTGTCGATCTGATTCCGGCCTGACCGCCTCTGTGATCTAATAAGACCGGACATCACCTGTGATGGGCGTCTCATTTTGAGATGGGTCTCAGCGTGAGACATCAGTACGATCCAAGTACGGCGGCGGCTCTTGGCTCGGCCTCACAAATATCTACTTGTGCTGGTCCAAGTGCGGGCAGACTTCGATGGTGAAGGTGGGGGATCGACGTGGAATTTGGGCCAAGGGGCTCCGATGAGCGCGGGCTGCACGAAGCCATAGACCGGCTCTTCGACGCGCAGGCGCCCGATACGGCGGCTGTGCGCGAGCCGATCCGGCAGTCCTGGCTCCGTTCCCAGGCTCTGACGGTCCGCCCCGACCGAGCGGAATCCCAATTCATCCGTGAGCCAAACGACGAAGCAACGTTGGTAAGGGCTGCCGCGCCGATTCTTGAGCACCTCGCCAATAACCTGGCAACCGATCCTGTTGCAGTCATTCTGACGTCCGCTGACGGGGTGGTCACCCAGCGGTTGTCCTCCGATCGAAAGATCAACAGTGCGTTGGACAATGTCCGGTTGGCCCGAGGCTACAGCTATTCAGAACAGTTCGTCGGCACCAACGGCATAGGCACTGCCTTGGAAATGAGGATGCCGGCGCTAGTACTCGGCCGTGAACACTATGCAGATGGTCTGGCCACCTTGTCGTGTGCGGGCGTGCCGATTCTCCATCCTGTGTCTGGCAAACTGCTGGGGGTCCTCAACCTGACAACCTGGGCAGCCAACGGCGGCGGCCTGCTCATGACTCTTGCAAAGACAGCAGGGCACCAGATCCGCGACCGCATCCTGAGTCAGGCGCATGAAGCGGAAACTGCACCTTTTAACGCCTTCCTGAAGGCCTCCCGTCGAACCCGGCAGGCCATCTTGGCCATTGCCGGCGACCAAGTGCTGATGAACCAGCAACTGCGGGGAGCCTTGGACATCCAGGATCTGCTATCACTTGTCGAATATGCCGTGGAGGCCACATCTGATCCGAGCAGCGGCACTTCCGTTGCGCTGTTGCCCAGCGGACGGAAAGTCACGCTCACCCGTGGAACGTCTACTGAGATGGATGATCAGGGCCTCGTTTTCACTGTGCAGCTGCTCGAACAGAGCAGGACGGCATGGACAGCGCCTGCCAGTCGGCGGAACCTGCCCGGGCTGGTGGGCAGAAGCGCCTCGTGGCGACGCAGCCAGCAGGAGGTCGAGCGATGCTACCAGGACGGCGGCTGGTTCCTCGTGGCCGGGGAGGAAGGCAGCGGCCGTACCGCCCTGCTCCGATCTGTGGCCACACAATACGGCGCTGCGGCTCGGCAGCAGGTACTGGATCGTGTAGATTTCAGGACCAGCGAGGAATACCTCAATGCGATCGCAGCGGCGTTGGAAGAAGACGATTTCGAACTGTTGATCCGCAATATCAGCTCGGTTGAGCGCGAACTCCTCGATCCGCTGGCCGGGCTGCTGCAGACTGCTGTGGGTGCCGGGCGTCTGACAGCAACGGTTGGCTCCCCGCTTGCCCATCCGGACTTCAAAGCCAGTATCCAGCCCTTTTTCGAGCACACCGTAACCATTTCCCCATTGCGCCACCGCATCGAGGATTTGAACGAGCTGGTGCCGCATCTGCTCCAGAAAATCGGCAACGGAGCCGGCGTCTCGCTTTCGCCGGAGGCTATGCAGCACTTGACCAAATTTAATTGGCCCGGCAATGTAGCCCAGTTACGAAGGATCCTCAGTGAAGTGATACTGCGCCAGCGCTCTGGTGTTGCTGGCATGGAGCAGCTTCCAGCCGAGGTGCGCGCCCTGAGCAGGTACCGCCTCACGCCAATTGAGGCATTGCAGCGCGACGCGATCGTGCAGGCATTGGAGGAAAACGAGGGCAACATGGCTAAAGCCGCCGCAGCTCTGGGCATGTCCCGCGCGACTATCTATCGGCGCAAACGTGCCTACGGGATTAGATAGTTCAAGCTTCCGTCTGAACTCCTTCGAGTCCTCGTTTGCCGATGGCACCTGCGGGCGATATGGATGTGCCTGCCGCTGAGCATTTCAACAGAGCAATGGGTCCTTGGCATCGAAGACACGCAACCTTAATTTATGGTCGGCTGATTTCCTCGAGCAGTTCCAGGACGTGCCTGTAGTCCTGGCCGGTCGCCCGTGTCATGCCCAGCTCGCACGTGCGGTTGCATGACGCGTACGCCGAGGCGCGGAAGGCTGCTGCCTCCGCCCCCTGACGCTGGGTGGCCGATGCCGTCAGTTCCGGGTGGAGCATCCCCCGGTCGCCGGCGAAGGCGCAGCAGCCCCAGTTCTCCGGCACGTCCACCCGCTCGGCCACGGCCTCGGCCACCGAAGTCAGGGAGGGGTTCAGACCCATGCGGGTGGACGAGCAGGTCGGGTGCAGGGCCACCGACGCGAGTTTCTGACGGTCCGTCAGCTGGGGCAGGATGTGTTCGGCCGCGAAATCGACCGCGTCCACGATCCGCAGCGGCCGTTGGCCGGCCAGCGGTTCATCGGACTCGATCGTCTGGCGCAGCCCCTCGGTGCAGGATGAGGCGTCGCAGATGATGGGCAGTTCTCCGTCCCGCGTCGCGTGCCTGAGGGCGGCGAGCGTCTTGTCCCGCATGGTGGCCTGGCCGACGGACAGGCCTTTCGAGGACCAGGGAGTGCCGCAGCAGAGCCCGTCGATGCCCGCCGGCACCAGCAGGGTGATCCCGGCCCGCTCACACAGCTGCTCGAAGCTGTACTGCACTCCGGCACCCGCGGCATTGCCGTCGTTCTTTCCGGAGCCGGCCGGACCGAACATCGTCCCCACACATGCCGGAAAGTAGACGGCATCCGGCTCGCCCACCGGCGCCGGCCGCTTCCGCGGTGATCCGCCGGCGGGCAGCTCGGCTGAGTACAGCGGCACCCGGTCCGCGCCGAGTACTGCGCGGGCCGCCTTGTTCGGCGGTACAACGGCAGCGGCGGGCACCCGTGAAACAGCGTTCAGCGCCAGCCCTGCCCCGCGGGTCACGGCGCCCCAGTGCCGGGCCGCGAGGTTCCACGCCGCGTTCTCCGCCGCACCGGCGTCGGCGCGGCGCAGCCGCTTGACCAGCAGGCCGGTATTGATGTCCACCGGGCAGGCGGTCTGGCACATTCCGTCGACGGCGCAGGTCTGGACGGATTCGTAGTCATAGTCCTTTTCCAGTTGCCCGGCCAGCTCCAGGTCGCCGGCCCGGCGGGCGGCTTCGATCGCCCGGAGGGTGACGATGCGCTGGCGCGGGGTGAGGGTGATGTCCTTGCTCGGACACACCGGCTCGCAGTAGCCGCAGGAGACGCAGCGGTCCACTTCCTCGGCCACGGGCGGGGCGGTCTTGATGTGCCGCAGGTGCGCCTGCGGGTCGTCATTGAGCAGCACGCCGGGATTGAGCACCCCGGCCGGATCGAACAGTGCCTTGAGCTGGCGCATCAGGTCGTAGAGTTCGTCGCCGTACTGGCGCCGCACGTAGGGTGCCATGACACGTCCGGTTCCGTGCTCGGCCTTCAGCGATCCGCCTTCGCCGAGCACCAGGTCGACCATGTCCTCGGTGAAGGCGCTGTAGCGTTCCAGTTCCTCGCCGCTGGCGAAGCCGTCGGTGAGCATGAAGTGCACATTGCCGTCCTTGGCATGGCCGAAGATCACGCTGTTGCGGTAGCTGTACTTGTCGAACAGCTTCACCAGTTCCCGGCAGGTGCGGCCCAGCACCGGGACGGGAACCACGATGTCCTCCAGCAGTGCCGTGGTGCCCTGCGGCCGGGCGCCGGCCACCGACGCATAGAGTCCCTTGCGCAGGTGCCACAGCGCGGCCCTGGCGGCGGCGTCGCGGGTGAAGTCCGACGGCGCCCCCAGCCCCAGCTGAGACAGCACACTGGTGCCCCGGTGCTGCAGCTCCGCCAGCTGTTCCGGGTTCCCTGCCGAATATTCGACGAGCAGGGCTGTGTGGTCCCGTACCGCCAGGTCGCTGACGACGGCTGGAGCCCCCTTCAGTGTCTGGCCCACCTTCAGGGACAGGGCGTCCATCAGTTCGACCGTCGCGGCGCCGGTCTCCACGATGGCGGGCAGGGCGGCGTTAGCCGCCTCCAGGTCCGGGAAGACCAGCAGGCCGGTGGCAGTGTGGGAGGGGCGTTCAACCGTGCGGAAAACGGCTTCGGCTACGAAGCCCAGGGTGCCTTCGCTGCCCACGATCAGGTGGGCCAGCATATCGACCGGCCGCTCGTAATCCAGCAGCGAGTTCAGGCCGTAGCCCATGGTGTTCTTCATGGCGAACTGCCGGCGGACCGTTGCCGCCG
Source organism: Arthrobacter sp. B0427-1-12 (assembly GCF_059092905.1). Classification (NCBI taxonomy): domain Bacteria; kingdom Bacillati; phylum Actinomycetota; class Actinomycetes; order Micrococcales; family Micrococcaceae; genus Arthrobacter; species Arthrobacter sp. B0427-1-12. Next base: position 14,948 of record NZ_JBNHIC010000059.1, read on the forward strand.
ACGCCGGATTCTCCCGGATGCGGCGGGCCAGCCGGTCCAGCCCCTCGTACAGTTCCGGCTCCAGCCGGCGCAGCCTGTCATCCGCGTCCCGGGCACCGGTATCGACCACTGTCCCGGACGGCAGCACGACGGTGAGGGACTCCATGGTCCGGTAGGCGTTCTGCGTGGTGCCGCAGTTCATGCCGGAGGAATTGTTGGCGACCACGCCGCCGATGGTGCACGCCGCTTCGCTGGCCGGGTCGGGCCCGAACTTCCGGCCGTAGCGGGACAGGCGGGCGTTCAGCGCGCGGACGGTCACTCCCGGCTGCACGCGGACCCGGGCGCCGCCGTCGAGCACTTCGATGTCCCGGAAGTTGCGGCGCACGTCTACCAGGACGCCGTCGGTGACGGCCTGGCCGCTGAGGCTGGTGCCCCCGGAGCGGAAGGTCAGCGGCACGCCCTGGGCGGTACTGGCCTGCATGAGCGCGCCAACCTCGGTCGCGTTTGCGGCAACGACGACGGCCTGCGGGACCAGCAGGAAGTGGGAGGCATCATGCGCATTGGCGTGGAGGTCGATGGCGCGGGTCTTCACCTGGGCCGGATTGGCAACCGCGGCGCGCAGGGTGCTCAGCATTCTCCAACCGCCTTTCTTCAAGGACAGGAATTCGGAACGTCCTCAGCGTACGGGCGCGGCCCGGAATTTGGCTGCAGCCGTTATCACCCAGCGATAACGGCCATTGGATGCCGCTTGGAGGACACGCAAGACTCAAGGAACAGGTACCTCACACCCGGAAGGCAGAATCCCATGATCTTCATTGTCGTCAAGTTCAACGTCAAGCCCGACTGGTCCGACCGCTGGCTGGACCTGACCCGCGAATTCACCGAAACGACCCGCCGTGAGCCCGGCAACCTGTGGTTCGACTGGTCACGCAGCGTGGACAACCCGAACGAGTTCGTCCTGGTGGAGGCCTTCCAGGACGACGCCGCCGGCGATCACGTCAATAGCGAGCACTTCCGGCAGGCGATGAAGGAAATGCCGGAGGCTTTGGCGGAAACACCGAAGATCATCAGCCGCCAGATCGAAGGCAGCGACTGGGACCGGATGGGCGAGCTCGTCGTGGCGTAGCCCCGGTTAGTTAGCCCCGGTTCTGTTCGCGTTCGGCGGCGGTCCAGAGGTTCTCCGGCAGCGGAGTCCTCTGGACCGCCGTCGTTCTTAGTATTTGGTGTGGCCGCTGCGGCGGGACAAGATTGTGACATGGGACGCAACGACGTACTTACTGGAATGGCATCGGTCCGGAAGGCCTTTGCCCTGCTTGATGTCGTCGCGTCCAACAGCCGCGGCATGACGGCCAAGGAAATTGCGGCGGCCTTGGCCATGCCGCTGCCTACGGTCTACCGGCTGCTCAAGACGCTGGTGACCTCCGAACACCTGGTCCACCTTAAGGACGAGAGCCGGTACGGGCTCGGCTACAAACTGCATGCCCTGGACACCTCCCTGCGGCGCCAGATCGGCACGCCGCCGTCCGTGGCCCGCCTCGTGCGGGAGCTGCACGTCCGGGCGGATGCCGCCGCCTACTATGCCGTGCACCGCGGTGACGATATCGTCGTCGCCCACGTGGTGGACTCCCCTGCCCGTCCGCGCATCACCCCCATGGGTTTTGGTTTCAACGACGCCGCTCACGCCACCGCCTTCGGCAAAGTGCTGCTGGCGGCCATGGACCCGGAGCTGCGGCAGACGTACCTGGAACGCCACGGCCTGCCGGAAATGACCGACCGGACCATCTGCACTGTGGACGATCTTGAAGCCGAACTGCTGGGCGTGCGGGAGGGAGGGATCGCCGTCGAGCGGGAGGAATTCGTCCGGGGTGCGTCCTGTCTGGCCGCCCCGGTCACCAATCCGGCAGGACAGACGATCGGTTCGGTCGCTGTCTCCATGGATCCAGCCGATTTTTCCGCACGGGCCGGAAAGGTCGCGGTGCTGCTGCGCGATACGGCGGACAAGGTCAGCCGTGCACTTCGCGGAACACCGATGCTGCAACGATAGTTCCAACACCTTTGGCTGCAGCGGGTACGAGATTGTTTTGGAACGTCATGCCCGTGGATCGGGTCCTCGCCGTACAGCGCTATACGGTTGTTAAAGCCTCACTAGATGTCCCCGCAGTGGCGGCACCCCCGTGGCGGGAGCTTACGGCCCCGACCGAAGAGACTATCGTGCCCCTGCTGAAACTTACGGCGTAACCCACGAAGAGCTAACCTGTCCTGGCCCCCGCGGCGACATAACCAGAAGGTCTTCCGGCCTGTGTCATCCCCGCTCTTCCGCCGATCGCATCTTCACACAAGGCCGAGAAAGCAGTACGGAAACGCCGCGCCGCCGGCGTTCTCCGCGTCAATCAAGCGCGTGCAGCGGCGATCGCGTGTCCTATAAGCCGGTCCCCCATCGCGACATCCACGCGCCATTCCCCGCCGAGGAAAATCCCATACAGTGTGACTCTCACCGGCAAGTGGCCGCTTTCTGTCAGCGCTATTGGCCGCATCAAATGTGAGCCAGTAATGGGAACTCCTCAGTGGGCGTTCTTTGGCTCCGTGACGGGCCGTTGGGCAAGAACCACCGCTTGCGGTGTCCGCTCACATCGTCCCGGCGCGCGCACCATCCGGGCCAGGACATCGAACCCGGATCGGGTCAGGAGGTCCGTGACGAGCCCGGGGGTGAAGAGATGGGCGTCGAGCGATACCTCATGCCCGTAGGCGCTCGGCATATGACGCGGCCCGTCGCCGACTTGGAAGCTGAGCAGGACGAAGCCCTCAGGGGCAAGGACCCGGTGGAACTCGTCGAAGACGCCCGGTAGCTCGTCCGGCGCAGTGTGGATGATCGAGTACCAGGCGAAGACGCCTCCGAGCCGGGCATCCGGGAATGGAAGGTCCGCGAGCTCGGCAACGCCGAACGTGAGTTCCGGATAGCTCCGACGGGCAACCTCGATCATTCCGGGGACAGGTCGACTCCGGACACGTCGACACCGGCAGAGGAGAGCAGACCGGACATCCGGCCGGCACCGCAGTCCGCATCGACGACCGGACGCACGCCGACGGCGTTCACGTGTTCAGCCAAGGCACCGATCATTGCCCGATCGAGCGGGGCTTCGAAACTGGCGTCAGGGAGCAGCTTCGGGTAGCTCTCGGCGACCGTGTCGTATGCCGACCGAACAGAATCACGCCGCTCTTAAGGGTCCCTACCCCCACAGTACGCGCCGTCGCAGGTCCGGGAAGGCACGACCAGGATCGAGGAAGGCCCGTAGGCAGTCTTCGTGTGGGCGTACTTCGAGGCTTTGGTCGGAAGTAGCGCAAACGGCCGTTTACGTGACAACCGGAATCACCCGTCGCAGCTGCCCTATGGCTGTCACTTTACCCGTGACATTTTCTACGTCCCTCAAAGGTGTCGGCACAGCCAAATATGACAACGGGTTAGGGACGATTGTCAGCGGTCATTCCTCAGGTGCAAAAGCACCTCATACGTATTCGGCGCCTCCCGTTACGGAACCTCGTGTCGTGGCATCGACCCTCTTGGATTTTCCGGGGTGGTTGAACGGCGTCCCTGGTCTCGCCAGTTCTTCCCCGCATTGGTACATTGTGCGAACGATCCGCATCCAGCGGGCCGGGGGAAGTTCGCACCGATCGGAAGGCACACCTTATGACCAGCAGCAACTATCCGCAAAGCAATGCCGGACCGGAAATGTATCCACCGGCACAGCCAAACAGAACGAACGGCCTGGCGATTGCCTCGCTCGTCTCATCCTTCTTCATCAGCCTGCTCGGCATCATTCTGGGACACATCGCCCTCAACCAGATCAAGCGCACCGGAGAAGGCGGGCGCGGACTGGCCATCGCAGGTCTCATCATCGGTTACATCGGCCTGGTCCTGGGCATCATCGTTTTCATCAGCGTCATGGGCATGGCCGCAAGCCAGGCCTAGAGCACGCAGTACATAGGACCCCAGGGCGGCGAAGCCCGGAAAATTCCGGCTTCACCGCCCTGGCTCCATCCTGTCCATATTGCATCGATCGCCATCAGGAAGCTGCCGATTCATAGCTATAGCGGGCGGCATACACGTCAACGCCGATAACAGCGCACAGGGGTATTCAGCTGACCGGACTGGACTGCAGTCGTGGATGGGAGGCAGCCGGAGGCCGGTAGGCCCTACCCGAGGTCGACCGGGGAGTTTCAGTCCTGGTTCGCGACTGATGCTGGCTGCTTGGACTATCTGGGGTGGCTGCGCTGGCCGGAGGGAGTCGTCTGTCCGCGCTGCGCGCAGGTCGGCGGCTGGGCGCTCGGTGATGGCCGGTTCAAGTGCGCGGGCTGCGGGGCGCGGACCGCGGTGACCGCGGG
>NZ_JBNHIC010000060.1:0-18985 GCF_059092905.1 Arthrobacter sp. B0427-1-12
CTCCGGCCAGTCCAAAGCGGAGAACCGGATCGGGTGGGCCATGTCGGACCTGACCCGGGCGACAGCGGTCGCCAAGCCCGAACGCGGCAGGTTCGTCCGACCTGGGCCGGGAACTGCTGCACCGGAACCCGCAGGCCATCACCCAGGACGTCCTCAAGGACATCCCGGCCTACCGCGACTACGAGCCGCAGCGGCAGAACGTCTCCAAGGCCGACCCGGTGGATATCACCGTCGAAGACTCCGAACTGGACCCGACCGAACAGATCGAACGCGGCATCGAACTGCTGCGGGCGGATCTGGCCACGGACCTGCTCAAGCGGCTGCAGGACCGCCACCCGGACTTCTTTGAAGAAGCCGTGGTGAAACTCCTTCTGGCGATGGGCTACGGCGGGGCCGAAAACCGCGGCCGGCGCATCGGAGGATCCGGCGACGGAGGCGTGGACGGCGTCATCGACCAGGACGCCCTGGGCCTGGACCAGATCTATATCCAGGCCAAACGCTACGCTGCAGACGTCACGGTCGGCCGGGAAGCGATCCAGTCGTTCGTCGGGGCCCTGGCCGGCCGCGGGGCCACCCGCGGGGTCTTCATCACCACCAGCCGGTTCTCCGCCGGGGCCCTGGAATACGCCAAATCCATCCCGACACGGATCATCCTCATTGACGGCAAGCAGCTGACCGACCTGATGATCCGCCACGGAGTGGGCGTCCAGATCGCCAAAACCTACACGGTCGCCGAAATCGACGAGGATTTCTTCGAATAGACCCTGTGCCCTCGCGGATAAAGCAGCACGGCAGACCGACAAACGCCGATATCAGCGCATATGAAAGATGCGGCTCGTGCGAAACCGGGATGGCGGGATGTGAACACCGGCTACAGGACAGGATGCCGGCCCTCCATTGCACTATGCGTCGATGCGTCCGATCCGTTGCGGATTGGGGCCGGTACGCTGAATGCGTTCCATCCTCAGGGCACCAACGGGAAAGGCTGCAGCGCATGGCTAAAGGCGATATCGAAACCTACTGTGAGGATGGCCGCTGGGGCAACCGGCGGATCGGCATTACCGACCCGTTCGCCGTTGCCGCCTCCCGCAGCCGCGAAGCGATGATCGAACAGGGTCGGAAGGACGCGGCCCTCTACGGGGTCGCCCATCTCATCCGCCATGAGGACGGCACCGTCACCGTTGACATTCCGGCCCGGGGACCGGGCCAGAGTATGCCCGCCTCCGTCTAGCCCACCGAACCAGTGGGTCGCGCCGGGACCCCGCAGACGCTACCGGGCGGAGCAGGGATACGGGAGGTCCCTAGGATTTGCAGCCTAAACGTTCTTACGTTAAGACCGCAGCACCCCCGGACCTCAGGGCTCCGGGGGTGCTGTTGGCTTGAAAGTCCTTAGAGGGGGCGGATGTTTTCGGCCTGCAGGCCCTTCTGGCCCTGAACGACGTCGAATTCGACCCGCTGGTTTTCCTCCAGGGAGCGGTAGCCGCTGGCGGCGATCTACCGGAAGTGCGCGAACACATCCGGCCCGCCGTCATCCTGGGTGATGAAGCCGAAACCCTTTTCGGCGTTGAACCACTTCACGGTGCCTGTTGCCATACTGTTTTTTCCTTCGCGGCCGCACCGCCGGCTCCCCCGTCGGGAACCTACCCGCGGGCGTACCTCTCCCACCCTAGGACGGGAGGAACGGCCTCGACAAGGACTCCCCGCTTCCACCGAACCGCCCGCACCCACCGTTCCATCCCGCCAATATCAGCGCATATGTCAGACGGCTCCCGGGGGTTCAATAAGTGGGCACCGACAAATCTGCCGCGCAGACAGTTCTCGTCATAGCCATACCGGTCGGTGTCCGGCATCGACAGAGTCGCTCCCAGGACGCACCCGGGCAGACCGGCACCCCGCTGCTGCCTGTTGCTAGGGGCAGGTGCTGTCCGAGCCGCGCAGGAAAAAATACCGCAGGACAGCCGCAAACACCAGCACACACCCGGCAAGAATGAGGACCGCCAGTTCCGAGGCAAAACCGAGGATAAGCACAACCGTCCCGGCCAACGCGGCCAGGACCGCCCGGCGCACCGCCCCGGGCGCAGGACCGGCAAACCCCTCGATCAGAATCCGTGCCAGCCTGGGATCCTCGGCGGCCAGTTCACGCTCAAGTTCCGCCAGGCGCTTGTTCTCTTCATACGACAACATCGGACATCTCCCGCCTGCTTCGGCACGAGGCTGCCTCAACCGCTGCCAGGCCCGTACCGGTTAGAAAACCTCGAAGGTGTTTCTCGCACCTTATTCCCATTATGGATTTGCTCCCCACACCGCCGAACCGGCAGCCAACTGCCACGTTTTTCGGGGGTCTTACCCCGTCCGACGGGCAGTCCCTGATCATCGGATCAGCGTCGGACAACGACGACCAGAACTTTCGAACTCCTGCCGCCTCGTCGATGTTCCCGAACAATCCGCATCTTTATGCATATGCATATACTTTGCACGGGTTTTGTTGAGGTGTCAACTAAAGCAGTATGGGGTGTGCCACACACGATGTGGCGTCCGGCAATCACTCCGGAAGGTGATGGTCTGACAGGCAGCGGTGCTCTCCCCCGAGGTGCCATGACGGGCTGCCCGCCTCCTCGTGTCGCGGAAGGTCTTGGCCGGACGAAGCAGCCCGGCGGCGGACCGAGTGCCCCTCGGACCTCCGTGGCTACGACATCACGGCAACCAAGGCCGGCCGTCAGCCGTCATTCAGGCCGCCCCGGCCACGTCAGCCTCGGCCGCCAGAACGCCCTCGACCCACTGACCGGGCAGGAAGCTCCGGGCTCCGTCCGCGACGCCGGCCCGCGACAGAACCGTGACTCCCGAAAGGACTGAACCATCCCACCCAAAGGCGCCGGCAGTGCCGCCATCACAAATACATAAATTTGCATCTATCTTTGTTGACATGTCATCATCATGCTGTCCCGCTAGTGCCGTCCGGTGGATACGAACCTTCCGGCCGGAGGGCGGAATCCAGTTCAAAGAAAGCAAAGGACATCCGATGACTGGCATATCCCGTAAGTCGTTCCTGCAGGCGGTGGGCCTGACCGCCGGCCTTGGCGCCATGACCCAGGTCATGGGCACCGTGGACGCGCAGGCCGCACCGCCGCTCTTCCAGGCGTCGACGCTCAGCGGCGGCAGGAACGGGCGCAAGGTCCTGATCCTCGGCGCGGGCATCGCCGGAATGATGGCGGCCTACGAAATGAGCAAGGCCGGCTACGAAGTGGAGGTCCTCGAAGCAACTGAGCGCTCCGGCGGACGCATCATCACCCTGCGCGACGGAGACCGGGTGGAGGAAACCGGCAGCACGCAGCGCGTCCGGATGGACAAAGGCCTGTACTTCAACCCCGGACCGTGGCGCATTCCCTACCACCACTCCGGCCTGCTGCACTACGTGCGCGAATTCGGGATCCCGCTGGAGGTCTTCCCGATGATCAACCAGAACGCCCTGATCCACCGCCAGGACGGCCTGAGGATCAGCCAGGGCGCGGCCCGGGCGGACCTGCAGGGCAGGATCGCCGAAGTCCTCGGCCAGGCCACCGCCGGCGGACGTCTCGATGCGGATCTCAGCGCCGAGGACCGCGAGAAGATCCTCGTCGCGATGCGCGAATGGGGCGTGCTGGATGCCAGCAACCGCTACGTCCACGGCCCCGCCACCAGCTCCTTCCGTGGCTGGGACCAGGATCCGGGCGCCCGGCTGAACCCCGGTGTGCCCTCCGAACCGCTGACCCGCGACCAGGTCCTGAACGCGAAGCTGTGGCAGTCCCTGGCCACCGAGCAGATGTACACCTTCCAGTCCACCATGTGGCAGCCCGTCGGCGGCATGGACATGATCGCCAAGGCCTTCGAGAAGCACACAAAGCAGTTCATCCGCCACGGCGCGAAGGTGGTCTCGCTGTCGCAGGACGACAACCAGGTCACCGCGGTCTGGGAAGACAAGAACGGCAACCGGAACCAGTCCACCGGCGACGTCTCCATCGTCACCATCCCGCTGCCGGTGCTCAAGAATATTGAGCTGAGCCTCTCGCCCGAGCTCGAGCGCGTCATTCCGCAGGTGCCCTACGACACGGTGACCAAGGTCGGCATCCAGTACAGGCGCCGCTTCTGGGAGCAGGACGAGAACATCTACGGAGGCGTCAGCTACACCGACCAGCCGATGGGCCAGATGTCCTACCCGGCCGACCGGATGTTCTCCGCCGGCAAGGGTATTGTCCTGGGCGCCTACACCTTCGGCGACTACGGCAAGAAACTCGGCGGCATGACCCCGGAGCAGCGGCTCCAGGAGGTCCTGGCCCAGAACGCGAAGATCCACCCGCAGGCGGCCGACGAGTTCGACGGCGGCGTTTCCCTGTCCTGGCACAACATTCCGTGGGTCGGTGGTGGATACTCACTCTGGACCGATGAGACGCGCAAGTCCCTTTATCCGACGCTGGTCGCCCGGCACAACCGCGTCATGCTGGCCGGCGAGCACACCTCCTATCTGCCCGGCTGGATGGAAGGCTCCGTACGCTCGGCCCAGACCGCGATCGAGGAATTCGACCGCATGTTCGCCGCGCAGCGCTGACCCGCGTCCGCGAACGAAAGGAATCCCGCGATGGCTCGATTGTTCGATAACCCCATGGCGCTGGTCATCCTGCTGGCGGTGCTCCTGCTGCTGTTCGGAGCGCCCAAGCTGCCGGGCATGGCCCGCAGTCTGGGCCAGTCGATGCGCATTTTCAAGTCCGAAGTCAGGGAGCTGACGGATAACGATCCCGAGGCCGCCGACCCGGGCCGCGAAGGCGCCTCGCAGGCCCGCGAGGCCACGCCCATGCGCAAAGGGCGTACCCGGAGCCCTGATGAAGCCATAGCTCACGGCTCTCATCCTTGAGCGAAGCGGAACCCGAGGGGACGCCGGACAACCGTCCGGCGTCCCCGTCGCCTATAGGCGTGCGCAACCCCACCGGAGCGGGGCGGCGCCAGTCCAGGACTTCCCAGGCTTCGAGCCGCTCCATCCCGAACTCTTCCTGCCCGGCGCCAGGTGACACCTCATTAGTTGGTTGCACGGCAAGGCTGATGCGGGAAGGCAACCACTAGGTCCGCTGGACCGTCAACACCCTAGGGATCACAGAATGAGGATCAGCCTTCTGGACGGCAAACCCGATCCACAAACTGCCCTAACGCCGATATCAGCGCATATGACACCCGCAGCTCGGGTGAAGCCGCAGGTCTTCGAGCCGGGCGCTCCAGCCGGCGGCCCTCGCCTGTCAGGCCGTTCCGGGCTGGGTTTGGGTTCCCTTGCGCGGGGCCGGTCTGCCGGTCCCGGGGTCCGGGGCCCTGCGCGGGCTGCTGCCGGCCTCCAGTACCTGCAGGCCGATGTAGATCAGCACCACGGCCTGGACGGCGGCCGCCAGGGTCGGAAAGAGCGCGCCGTAGGGCAAAAAGATTGGCAGCGCCATGCCGGTGAACATCACCGCAGCCGGCCACCACGGCAGAAAACCGCTGCGCCACAGCGCCAGCAGGAAGACAGGGACCGCCACGAGGGTGATGAACACGGCCGGACGGTAGATCGCGGTCTGCGCCAGCCCGCCCGGGTATCCCCCCGCGATGGCGGCCAGCTGCGCGGCGGGGACCTGCGCGGTCTCGGCGGCGCGCAGGAACCAGAAGATCTGCGCCGACGGCAGGAAACTGACCACGCCGATAAAGGCCAGCACCCCGGCCAGATGCCCCCAGGCCGCCGGGCCGGGCCGCAGCATTTCCAGCAGCCCCAGCAGGCCGGCCGCCAGCGCCACAAAACCGTAATGCAGCAGCAAAGGCCCGAGCTGGCCAGCCGAGGAGCTGCCCGTGACGGCCTCGACGAAGGCGGCCTCGGTGCCGTCCCGCCCCCAGGGCCACACGGCGAACGCGACGGTGTTGAAGATGCCGGCAACAATGAGCGCCGCAGCGGTCGTGATCCGGCGAAACCGGACAGGAGGGGTGGACATGGAAGACTTCCTTGGTCCCGGACGGACCCGCCCGCAGGAGGACCGTCTGCTGACACCGCAATCGTTTCACCACAGCCCCTGCAGCGGAATCCTCAATTTAGGGTAGCCGCCGCGGCACCGGCACGGGCAGGGAACTTCCAGAGCCGGAGTCAGGCACCGCACCCTGCTCATCCCCCAAACACCGATAACAGTGCATCTGTCTTTGGCGGGCTGACCGGATAATGAAGCCAGGGTTTTCTCTGGTCTTCGGCCGTTGGCCGGCCGGGTGTGTTCATGCCGGCGCGGCAGGGCACCTGGCCAGCGGCCGGATGGACAAGCAGTACCGGGAATCCGGGCGGGGCGATAATGGACAGGTGCTGCCCTCACTGTTCCTGCGCCCCCGTACGGATGCCGATCTGGATACCGTCATCTCCTGGGTTCCGGACAGCAGTGCGCTTTACCTGTTCTCCGGTCCGCGCATGAGCTGGCCGCTCACACGGGAACAGTTCCCGGCGCCTCAGCACGGTACGACCGCGTGGCTGCTCCTCGACAGGAGAGCACCGCAAACCCCTCTGGGACAGGTCGAACTCACCCTCACCGGGGGCAGAGCCCATCTGGGGCGGATCATTATTGCCCCCGGTTACCGCGGCCAGGGCCTGGGCAGGGAGCTGACCGGACTGGCCTTGCGGAAGGCCCACGAACTCGGCGCGCAGCAGGCCAGTCTCAAGGTCATTAAAGGCAATGCTGCCGCCATCCGGACCTACCTGGCATTCGGTTTCACCGCCAGCCCCGCAGAAGAAGAGCCCGATGCGCTGACCATGAGGCTCGACCGGCTCTAAGGGGCCGCTCCCGGACCGGGGCCTGTCCGGCTCCGCGGCCGGGGTGAGGGGCAGCGGGGCCGGGGAATGAAAATCATCCGTTATAGAAAAACCACAACCCTGCTGCAGTCAACTGTCCATGCCGGCCCGGTTCCCGGCCTGTCCAGACGGTCCCCCTCTCACACATCCGGACATGCCGGGACCAGGCCAAGCGCCGCGGCCAGCGCAGGGATGCCCGGGAGCACCATGGAGCGCGTCCCCGTACCGCCCAACCTGGACGGGGAGCCTACTCAACTGCCGGTCAGCACCGTGTCGTCGGGGCGCTGCCTTTCTCAGTCTTCGCAGTCGCGGCAGTAGGCCACGCCGTCCTTCTCGCGCGCTTTCCGGGAGCGGTGGTGGACCAGGAAGCAGGATCCGCAGGTGAACTCATCGGCCTGGACGGGGATCACCCGCACATTCAGCTCTTCGCCGGACAGATCGGCGCCGGGAAGGTCGATGCCTTCGGCGGTGTCGTTCTCATCGACGTCGATGACCGCGGCCTGGGGTTTGCCGCGCTGGGCGGCCAACTCCTCAAGCGAGTCCGTCGCCTCGTCCTCGCCGGTGGTCCGGGGTGCGTCGTAATCGGTAGCCATCGGGGGCTGCTCTTCTCCTTATCGAAAAGGGGGTGGAGCAAGCATTAGACAGCACACCGCTTGGATCGCGCAACAGCCGGCCAGTGGGTGGGTTATTCCGGGCGGGGGGATCTCTGCGGCCGGTACCGGGTCGCCGATGCCGTGGATGCGCCAGCGGCCGTCCCCGCATCTGATCAGGGTCAAGACCAGGGCCACGCTGCCCGGGACCCGGCCGCCGGCGGCAGGCTCCAGGATCCTGAACCAGCACACATCCGGGTGGCCGGGTGCATGTTCGGCATCAATGTCATAGACCGGTGAGCCGATGGCGGCGATGATCTCCCGCGCCAGCTCCAGGCCCCGGTCCGATTCCCACCCCGACAGCGGAGAGACCAGCCGGCGCAGGCTCTCCGCCAGGACCGTGCCGTCCCGCTCCGCCTGCCCGCGGTTCCATAACAGCAGCAGGTCACAGAACGCCGTCGCGGTGCCCGCCGGATCCTCTCCCATCCGGACCGGCTCCCCTCTATCCATGGCCGGATTGTCTCCCGGCCCCCGGCCCCGGGCGAAAACGGCCGCCCTTCTGTGACATCCACGCCCCGGCCGTGCCTCCGCTGCGGCCGATGCGGCATTCGGCCCGGGGCCGGCCCGGTCCCCTGCCGTGCCGGGGGCCGGTTTGGGGTTCCGGGAGGTAACCCGGGGGTGGAAACCGCCGGTTCTGCCGGTAGTCTGCGCAGGACACTCAAAAACACCCAGGGGAAGGTTCTGTGATGGCCGGAGGATTCGAAATCTTCACCGATACCGGCGGGGTGTTCCGGTTCCGGCTGACCACCGGCGAAGGTGCGGTCGTGGCGGTCTCGGACGGATTTGAGGACAAAACCGCCATTGTCAGGGCCATTGAGGCCGTGCGCGACCACGCCGCCGGCGCGCTGATCACCGACCTGACAGCCCCGGCAAAAGAGACCCGAATAGACCGGGACTAATTAGCCCTACCCGGATGGGCCCGGGCCGGTCAGGCGCCGCTGCTGCCGCCGGCCGCTTCGATCCGCGGGGGTCTGCCTGCGGGTCTCGTCTCTATTTGCGGGTGTGGGGGTCCGGCTGCCATTGGCCGGTGACCAGGTAGGTGATTTTCCGGGCCACGGCGGTGCCGTGGTCAGCGAAGCGTTCGAGGTAGCGGCTGGCCAGCATGACATCCACGGCCCGGGGTGCGGGCTGGTCCCATTCGGGTGCGGCGATGGCCCGGAAGTTTCCCGCGTGCAGCCGGTTGACCCGCTCGTTGGCCGCACGGATCCTTTCGGCCAGGACCAAATCCCGGGTGCTGAGCAGTTCCCGGACGTCGCCGGCGATCGCCGTGTCCAGGGCAGCCATCTCCCGGAAGGTGCCGGCCAGGGGTTCGGGGATCACGGCCAGCGGGTAGCGCAGGCGGGTCAGCTGCCCGAGGTGGCGGGCCAGGTCGCCCATGCGTTCGAGCGAGGCGCTGATCCGCAGCGCGCTGACCAGCATCCGCAGGTCACCGGCGACCGGTCCCTGCAGGGCCAGCACCCGGATGATCCGTTCATCGACCTCGGCCTGCAGCGCATCGATGGCCAGGTCCCCGGCGATCACGTCCTGGGCCTGCTCCAGATCGGTGTGTTCCAGGGCCGTCCCGGCGGCCCTGATCGCGCCAAGGACCATTCCGGCCATCTCCACCAGCCCGGTGTCGATCCGGTCCAGCTCCTCCTGGTACGTCTCGCGCACGGCCCCTGCCTCTTCCTGCTGCCTCGTCCTGCTGCGGTATCTGTTCGGCAACTATGCCACAGCCCACACCCCACCGCCGGGGGTTTGGCGGGGGTAATCTTGACGGTTAAAGGTTGCCGGACCGGCCCGGAGGCACAGGCCCGGGCGGGAACGGGTTCGGCGCCTGCCAGCGAAGGAGCTGCACAACGGTGAAGACGGTTCATCCCGGCCGGCGGGCCGTCCTGGCGGCGGCAGCGGTCCTGCTGCTGTCCGGCTGCGGGACGGATTATCCGCTCGGTGAGGCCCAGCGGGAGGCGGCCGAACAGAACCGTTCGGATCTGTCCGGGACGATCACCGGGTCCGGTTCATCGGCCCAGAATTCGGCCATGGATGCCTGGCGGGCCGGGTTTTCCTTCCTGCACCCGGCCGTGCAGGTCCGCTACTCCCCGGCCGGCTCCGGCGCCGGCCGTGCCGCCTTCCTGGCCGGCGGGACGGAGTTCGCCGGCTCGGACGCCTACCTTCAGGACGAGGAACTCGAGGAAGCCCGGGGCGTGTGCGGTCCCGGCGGGGCGATTAATATCCCCGCCTATATCTCCCCGATCGCCGTCGCGTTCAACCTGCCCGGGATCGCCGAGCTGAACCTGGACGCGGTGACCATCGCCCGGATCTTCCGCGGTGAGATCACCCGCTGGAACGACCCGGCCATCACCGCCCTCAACCCCGGGGTGCCCCTGCCCGATACGGTGCTGACCGCGGTCGCCCGCGCCGATGATTCGGGCACCACCGAGAACTTCACCGACTACCTGCACGCAGTGGCCCCGGACGCCTGGCCCGAGGAACCCGACGGGACCTGGCCGGCCGGGCTGCGGACCGAAAACGCCCAGGGCAACGTCGGGGTCGTGGGCACCGTCGCCGCCACCGAGGGGGCCATCACCTACGCCGATGATTCTCTGGTCGACAAATCCCTGGGCAAGGCGAAAGTCAAGGTCGGTGACCGGTACCAGGACCTCAGCGCCCAGGCCGCGGCCGCCGCCGTCGGCGCCGCCTCCCGGGTGCAGGGACGCGGCGAACACGACATCGCCCTGGACCTGGACCGGACCATCACCGCTGAGGGGACCTACCCGCTGGTGCTGGTCTCCTACCACATCTACTGCACCGCCTACCAGAACCGGGCCACCGCCGAACTGGTGAAGACCTTCGGCCTGTATGTGGTCAGCAGCGAAGGCCAGCAGACCGCCGCGGACGCAGCCAAAAGCGCACCCATGCCTGCCAACCTCGCCGGCCAGGCCAAAGCCGCCATCGAATCCATCACCGCCACCTAAGACCCCCACACCAGAACCGGATGCCCTGTGCCCCGGTGCCCCGACAGCCCAACTCCGGAACACCCCGGGCGCCCGGTCGACTGCCACCGGGTCCGAGAGCGGTTCCTTCGGCAGCACCGCCGGCACGACTCCCCTGTCCCGCGGAAGACCGCCGCCCGGGCACCGGCTGCGGCGCGGCTGCGGTGAGCTGCGCGCGGAGAATGCTCGTCGGCAGCGGCACCATCCGGCACCCGGCGGCGCCGGCCCGGCTCCCCAAGGTAAAGACAGGGACGGTCCATGACACTGGTGTCGGATCGGTTTTAATGACCCCAATTAGAACCGCGGCTCCCACCCCCTTGTCCGGGGTGAGATCCGCTTCCGTGTCCGGGGTGTCCTGCGCCCTGTCAGCCGCAGAATACGAAGGCGTCCGTCCGGCATCCCCGTCGTTCCCGCTGGCCCCGTTGTCCGGGCGGAAAACGGGGCTGCCCGGGGATCGGTAGCATAAGTGCGCCTTATCGCAGGCAAAAAACGGGCCCCTGAAGCGAGCACCGAACCGCGGCGGAACGGCTGATGCGTACTGTCCGCATGCAGCGGCGGCTGGGCTTGGAACCAATGAACAGGGCATGTGTATCTGCGGCCGTGGAACCGGCCGTGGCCCACTGGGTGGGCCGGGGCAGAGCGGAACCCTGAACCATGCACCGCTGTTCTCCGCCGCCGGCAGCGGGCAGGTACGCTGAACCGTACAACACCAGGCACCACCTTAGAAAGGCCGCATCCATGGCTAAAGGCGACGTCGAAACCTACTGCGAGAACGGACGCTGGAGCACCCGCCGCATCGGCATCGCCGACCCGTTCACCACCCCCGTCTCCGGCACCCGTGACGAGATGATCGAAAAGGGCCGCCGCGACGCCGCCCTCTACGGGGTGGCCCACCTCATCCGCCACGAGGACGGCGCCCTCATCGTCGACACCCCCGCCCGGGAACCCGGCCACCGCATGCCCCTCTCCGCCTAGGAACACGTGCTGCCAACCCGGACGGGGAACAGGCTCCGGCCACCAATAACAGCGCATATGACGGTTGTTTTCCGGCGAGCAGACTCAAAAATTCGGATACCGGTCCCGGTACCGCACGGATCCGTTTCCGCCCGCATCGGGGTACCGGCAGCACATCCTCCGGGGCAGAACCGCGGACGGCCGCCCGGGATGAACGGCTCCGGGCCGGAAAACCCCTCGGGCAAGCGGGCATGTTTCCTGAGGGGTTGCGAAGATGGATGACGCCGAGGCGGTCAGGGACTGGAGCCAGCTCGCCCTGGTTGGCGCCATCGTGGACCTGCAGCATCGGTTAGGATTCGTCAGGGAGGCCGGTCGGGTGGAGGCCGTGCACGGGGGCGGTTCCGTGACTGTCCGGTTCAGTGATGCCTATCCGGATCTCTACCGGAAGACGGACTGGGCCATGATCCTGAAGATCGGCCGGCAGGCGCCCTGAAAGGCTGTTCAGGAAAGCGCTGGCAACAGGGTATCTATACGGGGTATTTATGCTTTCCCGGAGCTGCCTTTGTCCGGTACCCGTCGAAGAATCCGGCCCGAACCATGTTCTTGTCGCGCTGACGCCCCGGGCACCCCCTCCCCTTCAGGGTCATGCTACCGCAGGGTCCGGGCCGGCATGCCGGATGGCCGGTCCTCAGTCCGGGCAGGGGATCGCTGAGGCCGAAACAGGGGACGGCCGATGCCGTGGATGCGCCAGCGGCCGGCCCCGGCAGACTGCTGGCGTTCGCGGGGCCACGGCAACCCAATGGTTCGATCAAGGTGCTGGACAGGTCGGTTTTGATGTTCCGGCCCTCGGGCGTCTGCGCTGCAGCTACCCATGCCCTCCGCCTTTGCTCAGCAAAAGCTTCATCATGGCGTCCGCTTCGTGTCCCATCCGGCGATAACCTCGCTAGGTTGGTTACCTCTCCAGGAGCACCCTTGTCCTCGGACAGACCGTAGGAACCGACCCATCACCATGCCTCCCGCCGGGCCGGAAAACGAGCACCGTAGCCCTGGTGCGTGATTCAGATCCTGACAGGCCTCCCACGGGGAATGCTGTTGGGGTCAACCGTAAAGGGCTTGCCGTCGTTGTACTGGTTCTCAAGCTCGGTGCATTCGCGGTCGATGATCGCGCAGATGAACTCAGAGAGTGTTTGGTATCCAGTCAGGTGACGGGTGGCCAGGAAAGCCGAGCGCATCCTCGCACCAGCCTCCTCCGACTGGTGGAAAGCTGTCTTCTTCGGGTACTTCCGAGTCGGGGCCTGCTGAGCCTGCCCCGGAGTCTCGGCAGCGGGCTGCACCGGCGCCTGGACTGCAGGCTGAGCGAGTGGCTGTGATGTGACCGGAGCTGGGCTGTATTGGGGCTGCGCCTGGTCAGCGACCGGCGGCTGTACTGGTGCGGGGGCTGGAGCGATCGTCGGAGCTGTTTCCCTGGCAACCTCCGGTTCGGGTACGAGCGGTGCCGCCGCAGCGGGGGACGGCACGGCTGGCTGCTCTTCCCGAGGCTCCGGTGTGAACGCTGTTTCAGGGGTGCTGTCCGCGGCGGGTGTCGGCACTGCGTTAGCGTCCTGGTTCTCAGCCGGTTCGTTCTCGGCGAATCGGGGAACCGCATGCAGTCGCTCGGGCACCTTCCGTGGCGCTTCCGATACCATGTCGGCCACTACACTGGTCCGCGCCGCCTTCTTCAAACCATTGCGGCGCAGTGCTCCCAGGGGGTTGGAGCTGCCGCCCCGTCCCTCAGCCGGTCCTACACTCACTCCCCTGCCCCTTTCCAGATCAACCGTGCCAGCTGCTCCAGATCCGCCCGAAGCGGGTTGGCAACCGACCCGAAGCTGCGCAGGGGACGGGCGGCGGCCTGGGCCTTGGCGAACAGTTCACGGTCGGCCAGCGGCGGATCCAGCACAACGTCACCGAAGTCCTTGCGAACCTTCTCGATCCAGAAGGCCTGGTCGCTGCGGCCTTTGCGTTCCTTGTTGATGACGACGCCGACCACATCGATGTCCTCGTTCAGGTTTTCCTGGACTTCAACGATGGTGGTGGCGATCTCGGTCAAGCCCTCTACAGAGGAGACCCGGGGTTCGGTGACCAGCAGGGCGTGGGTGGCAGCAGTGAGAGCATTGACCGTGAGCAGGCCCAGGGACGGCGGGCAGTCGATGAGGACAATGTCGTAGGCGTCGGTGACGCCCTTCAGGGCGATCCGCAGGCGGTGCTCACGGGCCATCATGGCATCCCGTTCCCGGGAGGCCAGGTTACGCTCGGAAGCGATGACATGGATCTCCGGGTAGTCCTCTGCCCTGTCCTCGCGTGGCTGCCAGTGTTCACCGGCGGACATGATGGCGTCGCCGGCGACGCCAGGGGTGATCTTCTGGTTGTTCGACTCATCACCGTACAACACGTCATTGAGAGTGAACTCGGGCTCAGTGATGCCCATAGCTGAGGTCGTGTTCCGCTGCGGGTCAGCGTCAATAACCAGGACCCGTTTGCCCAGCATCTGGGAAAAGACTTCGGCAAGGCCTGTGACAAGGGTCGTCTTGCCGACCCCGCCCTTCTGGTTGCAGACGGCGATGACTTTTGCCGGCATGTTCCGATACCTTCCGTTGGCCAATGACTTTGACGGTGCACAGAAGGCCCACTACTAGCAGGGAAAGTATCGGGCCGGCACCGATGCGGTTAACAGTAGCCGCAGCTATCCCCCGCATCGACCCGCCACGCCAAAGGAACCTGTAATTACCAATAAGCCCCAAAGGTTCCATTAGTACCAACATCACCTAAGCCTGCTTGGGAAGCAATGGAAGTATTGCCCCCAATATGAAGGGCGGCGGTGCAGTGGCTCATGCACCCTGAGGTGCCAACGGTCCCCATGCTCGAGAGGAAGGAATGGTTCCAATGTTTCCATAGGAACCAACCGTCCCCATTGGTGGCATTAAAAGCGGAGGCTTCCATCAGTGCCGGGAGCACCTAAGGGCAATCAGGAATTAATGGAACCATTTCTACCGTTAGGAGCCTGACAGCCGGCACCCCATGACTAGGCCAGGGGTGCCACCAGAGGAACCATTGGTTCCATTCGAGCTAAAGGTACTAAGGGAACCAAAGAATCTCTTAGTGGGGATGGAAACAATGGTCCCCTGACCGGGACGGAATGGAGCTCTCCGCATCGACCCGCCACGCCAAAGGAACCTGTAATTACCAATAAGCCCCAAAGGTTCCATTAGTACCAACATCACCTAAGCCTGCTTGGGAAGCAATGGAAGTATTGCCCCCAATATGAAGGGCGGCGGTGCAGTGGCTCATGCACCCTGAGGTGCCAATGGTCCCCATGCTCGAGAGGAAGGAATGGTTCCAATGTTTCCATAGGAACCAACCGTCCCCATTGGTGGCATTAAAAGCGGAGGCTTCCATCAGTGCCGGGAGCACCTAAGGGCAATCAGGAATTAATGGAACCATTTCTACCGTTAGGAGCCTGACAGCCGGCCCCCCATGACTAGGCCAGGGGTGCCACCAGAGGAACCATTGGTTCCATTCGAGCTAAAGGTACTAAGGGAACCAAAGAATCTCTTAGTGGGGATGGAAACAATGGTCCCCTGACCGGGACGGAATGGAGCCTAGCGAGTGCACCTCGTTAGGCTCTCAGGCCCTACTGTCACAGACAGTTCCATTTCTGTTAGTTCCTAAGCACCTGGGGTGATCTCAAAGGTGCGCTGACGGCTATTGACTCGTAGCTTCTCCGCAGCTAATGGAACCGTTGTTACCAACAGAAACATTCATTCCGTTGGCTGTTTTGACACCTTTATGCACCATTGCGGGGCTCGCTGTTGTTGGCCAGCAAAAAAGTACCAATGCTTCGATTAATAACCGCTGCGGTTCCATTAGCCAGGCACTGGGGCGCTCTGTGCCAGAGGTTCCGTTGCTTCCAAGTGCACTAATGGTGGCAATAGTTCCGTTTACAGGAACCCGGCCTCGGTTCGGCTGGAGGGAGGCCGAGACAAGGTAATAGTGCTGCTCGCCAGCGTCGGGCGTTTCGCCCGGGAGGAAGGGCGGGCGCCATCGAAATGTCCGCGCTGAGGAGCCATGGCGGGGGAGTGCGGGAAACAACAAAACTATTAGTTCCATACCTACCCTTGGTACGCATGGTTCCACTCGCATCCAACTCCAGGATGGGTGCGATTCGGGGCAGGGGCAACTCCTGACTGCTCCGGATGGAATCTGGACAGAGCGCCGACAGCGCCCACGCCATGACAACGTCTCAGAGCAGCAAGCGGACGCCTTCCTCCCGAGTCTTCACGGCCGTTGACGTGACGGGAAGAGACGAAGCGGCTGCACTATTGGTACCTAAGGAACCATTTACTCATTAGGTACCAATGGTGGCAATGATTCCTTTGAGCCTCACTATCTCTCAGATGTCCGGGCACCATCCAGTGTTAAGAACGTCAGATTCAAGCCTAGGACGCAGCGCTGGCGTCGCATGGATCCGTGCAGAAGATCAACCGGGAGGAATTGGATCGTCCACGCCTGCCCAGATCCTTAGTACACCGGCGGCGGGCCAAGACATCCGGGCGATCTCCAACCTATCCAAGCCGTGCCAGGGGGGTAGGGCAGCGGTCCTCAGAGACGGGCGGGTAGCTACAGTGCCGGTGGGTTCCACTTCTCCTGAGCTAGCCACCTTGGGCTCAGCAGGGTCCACCCCAGTGCCATGACTACCTGTTGCTTGGCTAATGTCGCACGGTCCGGTGACCTTAGCGAGGTAGCGCTGAACCGTGCGGACGGTCTTGCCAAGCGCTTGTGCGATCTGCGCCAGGGAATGCCCCAGGGTCCGGAGGTTGACTGCAAAGCGAGCGTCCTCCTCCGCACGGCTCTGTCGGGTCTGGGTAGCCTTCCTGACGTTCCTGGCGGCTGCCAGACGCTTGGCGTCCGTGGTTGCTGATCCGCCCAGCCGGCCCATTCGGGACAGCCACTTGTCAGGTGCGCCGCCTGTGTTCTGTCCTTTGCCCCGCATCACCTGCCGGACCGCTGAAGCTGCCAGTTCACGGATCTCCCGGGTCGGTAGAGGCGAAGGCAGCTGGCTGTTCAGGGAGGTAGCGTATTCGAGGGCGTAGGCGTTACTGGGCGGCAGGCCGGTGGACCCATAGCGGCTCCACAGCTGGGCCCTCGTGGCGTAAAACAGGGCGTTGTTTCGTCCCGTCTCCTCCGCGGCGCGAGTGACGCTCCGCGACTGACGGAAGTCCCGGTGCGGTGCCCAGGCCTGGAACTCGTCATCGAACGGATCCTGGTACTCCTGCATGTGCTTCATCAGTTCGCCAAGGCTGTAGGGATCATGGCGGCTGCTGAAACGGACAACGCCGGCGGGGGAGTGCGCCGCCGGGTTCCTGACCAGGAAGCCGGTGAACGCCTCATCGGATTCGGTGAGGCGCGCCAGGGCCGTCTGGACGGATTGGGCGTACCGGATCGGGTGCTCCCGCGCATCCGGGCCACGGTAGACAGGATGGATCATCCACCCGGCCTGGGCATGGCCGTTGGCGGGATTCTGAATGATCCAGTGCGGCTCGGGAACAGCCGGATGCAGCAGCAGCATCTCAGCGTCCTCCCGGTCTACGTCGACGACCAGGAAATTGACGTAGTCGCGCGGGTTGATCTGCACAAACGGGAACTCCCGCATGGGCTTGCCGCGATTCGGGTAGGCGGCGTCCTTGGTGCTGCCGCCGCGGAACATGCGGACCCGGTGATGGCGGGCAATGGCTTCGGGAACGGTGGCAGCGGGCTGTTCAGGGCGCGCGAAAATGGGCGTGTCAGAACCGACGCGCCGCGTATCGAGGCTTGAAGTGGCCGCGCCCCCGTGTAGACTAAGGGGCATAGCGAAGGGACCCTCCTGGGGGTCTTGTAGTTATGAAGGAGTCCCTAGAGACTCCGGATTATTGAATAGAGAAGAGTTCTAGCTCCTTTCTGTTAGGAGCTCATCACCTGGTAGGCCGGCAAACCAGTACAGGTGTTGAGCTTGGACTTTTGAAGAAGGCCCGCCTTGTGCGGGCCTTCTTACCGTTAAGAGGCCATTTGCTCGAGCGGCAGCCTCTCCTGATTGTCTTTATCGAAATCCAGGGACTTCAGTTTGTCGTCAATCATGGCCGCCACCCATTCGCTCACGTTGGAGTAGCCCTCCATTGCAGCGGCTTGCGGAAGCAGATCATGATTCTTCACCGGTACGCGGGTTCCCACGAAGCGGCGTGCGCCCTTACTCCGTTGCCCGCCTCCGCGGTTTCCTGTAGCAGCCATGTTTTCCACTGTCCTTCGGATCTTGTGCCGGGTGCCCGTTTCTTCCGGGGTAAACCGGTTTCGCAGGCGTGGCCGGCGGCCATGCATTGATTCGGATCGAACAACCGGAATCCGTCCGGGTGACGCCTGAGCGGTCACCTGTAACTTTTTCCAGATGTCCTGAACCTACCACCGTCGAACCATCCCTGGACGCAAGTGAAAAAGTTTCCACCGGTGTGTCGCCCCCGTCACGGGGAGGCCTGACGCCCGGCGGTGTTACGCCATCATCGCAGGCACAAGTTTTTGACCCACCAATGGTGATTTCGGTGTTTTTGGTGGGAATGGAACCAATATGCCGATTTCGACTTCGTCGGTCACATATCCACCTCATATAGGGTGCTGGGAGCGATGTTTCCAATGGAACTTATGGAACCAATCGCTCTAAGGCAGCCCAGAAATTTACCATTGTGTTATTGACCGCCCCACGAAATCGGCCCGGGCTGTCGGCTGATCGCGCCAACTGGCCGGGGCAAAAATTCTTGAAAACTTTTCCGCCCCGGCGTGTCGCACAGGTACACCTGCGGCCACCGGCGAGCTGCACCGGCGGAACCTGGCGCCGGAGACCAGTGCATTGCCGCCGATGAGGATATCCGTGGTGCCGCCGGTGGGCTTGCGAACGGATCCAGGCCAGCAATGCAATGTCCACCGCCAGGTTATTGCGCTGGTTGGTCAGCTCGTTGGCCGATTCGCGCGCAGCCGGGCTTGAGCGGATGCTCTTGTTCAGTTGGGCCCGGAAGGCGCCCTGCTCACGTCTGCGGCATTGAATCCATGCCGGCTCGGGCGGCTGCCACCGGGCGTTGAGCCCGGAGTATCCGGTGGATAGCTGAGTGCGGGGCAGCGGCATCCTGCAGCAGCACTCCGCAGGGGCAGCCTCACCGGCTGGTTAACGCCGTTCTGCCCGGTGGACCGAAAAGGGCTGCAGTTTGGCCGAGAACCCATGCTCACCCGGCTCCTGAAGGACCTGCTCGATCCAGTGCAGCGCGTTGGGGCGCGCGCGACCGGGCGTCGACGGCGGTTTCCGGACTGTCCGAGGTGATCGCCGCATTAGCTCACCACTCGCTTCAATAGGTCCGATTATTGCATACGATAATGCCCGTTTATGCTACTAATCACCGGGCAGCCCCGTTTTTCGCCCGAAACCGCGGGAAACCGGGGAGCCGGTGAGAATCCGGGCCTCGCGGTGCCGGATCAGCGCCCGGCGGGCCCTGGACAAGGCAGCCGGGATCGGCGCAGCGCGGAGCCGACGGTCACCTGACCCT
>NZ_JBNHIC010000061.1:0-18892 GCF_059092905.1 Arthrobacter sp. B0427-1-12
CGATGCAGCGGCCCTGCTCGGCGATCTGCGGCAGGTTCAGCCACCAGTTCGCCGCGGCGGTCACACCCGTGCCGGAGCCGTGCAGGAACAGGATCGGGGTGCCCTCGCCCAGCTCGTGGTAGTGGGTCAGTTCGCCCTCGGCGGTCTCGAGCCACTTGTCCTCGAGGCCGAAGAAGGCATCGGTCGTGTAATCGGGGATTGCAACTGTCTTCATGATTCTCCTTGGGAAGGCCGTGATATTACGCGTAAATGGGTTCTGGATCCCGGCTGGGAGCGGGCTCTGTTGCCAGGATGGTGTGCAGGGCGGTGCGGATCTGGTTCTCGGCTTGGGCGACCTCCCACACCGGGGAGCTGTGGCGCCAGGCGATATAGCCGTCGGGGCGGACCAGCAGGGCGCCGGCCTCATGGATCTCGCGGACCTTGGCCCATGCGGCGTAGGGGTCCTCATGGCCGGTCTCGCCGACCACGATGGTGTCGAGGAAGCCGAGTCCGAGCCGTTCGGCGGCTTCCTTCCACGCCTGCCCCGCGAGTCCGGTGACCAGCGTGAACCTGCCCTGGCCGGTGACATCCAGGGTGGACACACGGTGCCCGTCTGCCCCGACGAGCCAGGCATGCGGAATCTTTGCACCGGGGCGTGTGGTGGGTTGTACGTACAGTTCGATGTCGCGGGCGAACGTTTCGGGTCCGGCCTCAGGGTCAGGTACGACGGCGGTGCTGGCGTACCGCTGGTTCAGCTCCACGCCTTGGGCGTTGAACTCGTGGTTTTTAAGTTCCAGTGCCTCAGCTACCCGGGCGCGCAGCTCCACGCCCTCCGGTGTGGCGGCCCGCAGCCGGGCGAGGCCGTGCTCAACGGACGGTTCGCCGCCGTCGGGGTCGGTCGTGTCGAAGCATTCCCGCAGGGGTGCGTAGTCGAGACGGGACTGGTTGGCCCGGGCCACGATCTGTTGTCCTACCGGTGCCCGTTCGGGCGAGTAGGACTCCAGGAGCCCGGAACCGGCATGGCCTTGGATGACGTATGCCAGTTTCCACGCGAGGTTGAACGCATCCTGAATGCAGGTATTGGAGCCCAGCCCGCTGCTCGGCGGGTGCCGGTGTGTTGCGTCTCCGCCGCAGAACACCCGGCCCTGAGACATGGTCAGTGCGTGCTGCTGGTTGACGTACCAGGTGGAGACGCCTTCAATCTCCGGTTCCAGGTCCGGGTCGCCCACGAGCGTGCGGATCTGCTCGACCACCCGGGCGTGGGAAAGGTCGGGTTCTCCGGCGGAAATATCGAAGCCCCACCCGGCGATCCACTCGTCCCAGGGCCGTACCGCGCGCAGCAGGCCCATGCCGATCTCGCCGAAGTTCGCGGCGGGGTTCATGATCCAGTGCAGAATGCTCGGGCGGTGGGCGACGTAGCGGGAAAGGTCAGCGCGGAAGCGGACGTAGGCGGTGCCGGCACGGGCAGTGTGCCCGACGAACTCCAGACCGATCTCCTCGGCGATCTGGCTCTTCGCCCCGTCGGCGCCCACGAGGTAGCGCGCCCGAATGGAGTACTCCTGATCGGAGGTGCGGTTCAGCAGGCGGACCGTCACGCCCTCGCTGTCCTGGGAATGGCCCAGATATTTCGTGGAGAAAGCGACCTTCGCGCCGCGCTCTGCGGCGTTCTTTACCAGCAACGGCTCCATGTAGGTCTGGGGGACATCGAGCATCGTGCACGGGCTGGCCTGGATGTAGTCTCCCAGCCGGTCGTCCCCTGTGCCCCACGCGCGCATCCGGGCGATTTCCGGGCCGGTCAGCGAGGTGGTGAAGAGCGTGTCGCCCATTTGATCCCAGGGCACGGCGTACTTCTTCACTTCCTCTTCGATGCCGAGGTCGCGCAGGACCTCCACCGCGCGCTGGTTCGTGATGTGTGCGCGGGGAGTGTTCGCCAGCCAGGACCATTGGGAGATCATTGTGGTACGGACGCCATAGGTTGCGAGGGCCAGTGCCGTGGTCGCCCCCATGGGGCCGGTACCGACGACGAGGACATCGGTGTCGAAGGCGCCGGGCCCGGTCGCCTCGTCCAAGCGGTCGGCCGCGCCGTTGATGGCCGTGAAGTTCTCTGTCATTTGTTTTTCCTTCTCCTGAGAAGACGCCCCCGCCTGACGCGGCGATTGTCACCGGGGGCTTCGGAACCCATAACTTGATACGTGGCGCAGCACGCGCAGTAACGTGAGGCTCGACACATAACAGCATAGACTTAGTTAGCCGGTGAACAAAATTGCATCCCAAAGACGACTCAATTGACGTGGTCCAGAACCAGTGGCGCGGCATTCTTCCTGACTTGGATACCTCTCCCATGTCGATCACGGGTCGGATCCGCGTCCTCGCGCACGCGATCCAGTCCGGCAGTGATGAGGTTTTGGCGCGGCACGGTCTGACCCGGGCGGACTTCGACATCCTCTCCGTGCTGGTCCGCAGCGGCAAGCCGCTCACCCCCACCGAGATCACCTCCCAGTCCCTGGTTTCCGCCCCCGGGACCACAAAGCGCCTGAAAAAGATGACAGCAGAAGGCCTAATCGAACGGGCCGAGAATCCCCGGGACCGCAGGGGATCGCTTATCACCCCGACCGAGAAGGCCCTTGCCATATTCGAGCCCATCCTGGAATCCATCTCCCGCTACGAGCAGGACCTGCTGGGACAGCTCGGGCCCCGGCACATCATCCAGCTGACAGAAAGCCTGCGGGAATTCATCTCCGTCGTGGAGAAGGAGGTTCCGCAGCCGCCGGCAACCTAGCGATCCCACCGCGGGGAAGAAACATTGTTCGCCGGCTAATTTGCCAGTTAACAAAAACTGTGTGAGACTCATCACGCGCCATAGCGCTCCAGCTCACGGGAGAGCCTTCGATCCCGACGGCTGATGCCTTCGGTGCCTATTGCCCGCCCTCACACTGGAGTACGCCCCGTGTCCACCACCACGCTTTCCGCAAAGAAGGCCGGCCCCTTCAAGGTCGCCATGGCCAGCTTCATCGGCACGACCATCGAGTACTACGACTTCTTCATCTACGGCACCGCTGCCGCGCTGGTCTTTCCCCGACTGTTCTTCCCCGAGGCCACCCCCCTGATGGGAACGCTGCTCTCCTTTGCCACCTTCGGTGTCGGTTTCCTGGCCCGCCCCTTGGGCGGCATCGTCTTTGGCCACTTTGGTGACCGAGTAGGACGAAAGAAGATGCTCATCATCTCCCTCGTCGGGATGGGCCTGGCAACGATGCTCATGGGCATGTTGCCCGGCTACGCGCAAATCGGTTTGGCAGCGCCGATTCTGCTGACCGTACTGAGGATGTTCCAAGGCTTCATGGTCGGCGGTGAATGGGGCGGCGCCACGCTGATGGCCGTCGAACATGCCCCCAAGGGAAAGCGTGGTTTCTACGGCGCCTTCCCGCAGACCGGGGCTCCCGCCGGCACCGCTCTGGCAACGGTCGCGTTCCTGGCCGTAGCGCAGCTGCCCGAAGAAGCCTTCCTCTCCTGGGGCTGGCGGCTTCCGTTCCTGGTCAGCGCCGTTCTGGTGGCAGTCGGCCTGATCATCCGTCTCTCCGTGTCCGAATCCCCGGCGTTCGCCGCCGCCCGTTCCCAGGACGAACTCGTCAAGCTGCCGATTAAGGAGGCGTTCAAGCGCCACCCCAAGGAGATCTTCCTGATCGCCGGTACCTACCTCTCCCAAGGCGTCTACGCGTACATCACCATGAGTTACCTGGTGAACTACGCTTCCAATGTCGTCGACCTGGACAAGAGCACAGCCCTGATGGGCGTTTTCGTCGCGGCCATCATCGCCACAGTGCTGTATCCGGTCTTCGGAGCCTTGTCGGACACCTACGGCCGCAAGACCATGTACCTCATCGGTGCCCTCGCCATGGGCGTGGCAACCTGGCCTGCCTTCATGCTGATCAACACCGGGACCGCATGGGGTTTCACCACGGCGGTCATCCTCCTCTTCGGCATTGCCATGCCCCCCGCCGCCGGTGTCACCGGTTCCCTGTTGTCCATGGTCTTCTCCCGGGAAGTGCGATACACGGGAGCATCGGTGGGCTACACGCTTGGCACCCTCGCCGGGCCCGCGTTCGCGCCGACCATCGCGACCGCCCTGTTCGCAACCTACGGTTCCTCCGACGCCGTGGCGGTGTACATGATTGTGGTTTCGGCGATTTCAGTCATCTCCGTGTCCCTCCTCCCCGGCGGATGGGGGCGCAAGGAAGCACGCTACAACGCCGAGACCCAGGACAAAGTGACAGCTTCATAGCGGCGCACACTGAGCGCCGCACAGGGGATTCCCCCGGTGCGGCGCTCATGGACACCAGAACAAATGCAGATACCCCCCGGGCCGGGCTGTCTACGACTCCTGACCCTGAACCAAGGAAGAATGCCGTGCCAGAACCCACCCTCGAACAGAAGATCCGGACCGCGCTTGCCCATCCGATCACTTCCGATGATGTGCTGGACCCGGAACGTGAACTGGCCGACGTTCTGTCCGCGGTGGGTCTGGATGTCCAGGCCTGTGGCGGAACGGTCTCTTTTTCCGGCAAGGACCCCATCCTGAAAAGCCCTTGGCCCCTGGCCACCATGGGCGGGGTGGCCCTCATGGCCAAGTCCGTTGCCGCCTCCGACCTGTGGTGCCACCGCACCGGCATCGGCCAGGACCTGTCCCTTGACCTGAGACGCGTTCCTCACCGCCTGTGTCCCTTCTACGATCAGAAGTGGGAACTGATCAACGGCTATCCCCCAGTCAATGGACACGACCCGACCAACCCCTTCTTTCCATCCTTCATGTATCCCACCCGCGACGGACGAATGATCCAGTTGCTCAACATCTATCCCAAGGCGAAAACCCGCGCCCTGGAATTCTTAGGATGCGCCGATAACTACGAAGCCATCGCCACGGTCACGCGCAACTGGGACTCCTTCACTCTCGAGGAGGAAGCCAACCGGCAGGGCCTGCAGGCAACCGTCGTACGCAGCACCGAAGAGTTCCTCGACCACGAACAATTCCGCCACCTCTCACAGCTGCCCCTTATACAGATCGAGAAGATCGGAGACTCCGACCCCGAACCGTTCTCGGAAGATCCCACAACCCCCCTGGACGGTGTCCGGGCACTCGGCCTGGGGCATGTCATTGCCGGTGCCGGGCTGGGCCGGGCCCTGGCCTTCCATGGCGCGGACGTTCTGAATATCTGGAGACCCTACGACTTCGAAATGGATTCCATCTACAGCACCTCAAGCGTAGGCATGCGATCCTCAACCCTCGAGTTCGCGGAACCGGACGGGATGGCGCGCATGCTCGATCTGGTTCGGGACACCGACGTGTTCTTCGCAAACCGCCGGCCGGGCTACCTGAACCACTTCAGGCTTGGCGCCGAGGAGCTCGCTGCAGTACGCCCTGGCATCATCCACGTCGAGATGTCGCTTTACGGGCCCACCGGCCCCTGGAGCGACCGCATAGGATACGACCAGAACGCCGGAGGCGCGACGGGGATCCTGGCCCGCGAAGGGACACTGGAAAGACCTGAACTCACGGAAATCTTTGTCGTCAACGACTACGCCATGTCGTGGCTCGCCGCGATGGCTGTCATGGCCACGCTTAAACGCAGAACGACCGAAGGCGGCAGCTACCGCATCCATCTCTCTTTGGCCCGTCTCTCACTGTGGCTGATACAGCTCGGTATCTTCGACAAGGACTACGCCTCGGACATCGGCGCCACCACCGGCGACCACGCATACCTGGATCCCGAGGTGTTCCACGCTGACACCCCAAATGGCCGCTACCAAGGCGTGACCGACCAAGTCCACATGTCAGCCACCCCCGGTCACTACGCCTTCCCACTCGTTCCCCGGGGATCCAGCCCAGCACGCTGGCTCTCCTGACCTAAAACCTCGCTGTTAGGGTCGGCTGGTACTGCCCCGATTCGACCTCGGGTGGGACACTTGGCAGAGCATCCCGTATTCCGAGCCGCGGGTACTCCCCTCGCCCTGAACTAGCAACGATCGGACGAGCCAACCGCCGATAACAGCGCATATGTTCTGGAAGCATCCGGCGGATCGCCTCAGATGTGGATACCGGTGTCACTGAGATTGCTGGCGCAGCGAGACCTTTCATGGAGGGAAATACACCCGCTTTCTAAGGACTATCCCGGGCAGTCAGCCTCGAATCCCTGACTGTCCTGTCTACGTCGCAGACAGCGTCCGTCGCGGTGCTCTAGACGGCGCCGGTGGCGCCCAGCCAGGTGCCGAGCAGGAAGGTCGCCAGCAGCGTCAGCAAGGCCACCGACCACCACGCGGGCCATCGCCGGCACGATTTTCGGCGCAGATGCGGGACACGGGATTTCAGGAAAGACGTCGGAATTCTCCCGACCGGAGCTGGACATAGATCGGCAGGGCCATCTGGATGTGCCCAACGCCGACCGGCTCGTCAAGCAGCTCGTTGATCGAGGTTTGCCCTTCCAGCTCGCCGACCTGGCCCTTATCCATGAATCGACCATACGTGCCACTGGACGACCCAAATCCTTAGACACGTGTGTCAGGTTCTTGATTCCCGAGGCTGCCAGGGCTCTCCCTTACCAATCTGGGCGCCGGTCGTACGCACGGCACTTCCCGGCCCTCCGCCATCGCGGCAGGACGCCTGTAAATGCACCAATGAGCCAGGGCTAATGCCGATAACAGCAAATACGACTGAATTGACGGCAGTCATGACGGGGAAACCTGCACCCTGCTTGCACTTGGGGTCCCTCCCTTCGGGCATCCCTATCTGCCCGCCGAAGTGAGGCGAGGGCGCCGCCGACGCTGCACGCCCTCGCCTCCTATGGCTGGTCTGGCGGTATCAAGAAATCAGCTCGTACGCCGGAAGTGTCAGGAACTCCACGAAGTCCCCGCCGCCGATGGTCAGGTCCGCAATCAGCTTGCTGGCCGGCTCGTAGTACCTGGTGAACCGCTCGTCGTCGTTGATTTCGCTGCGCAGCTTGTCCGTCTCCTCGGCGAGGATCCGCTCCACGAGTTCGGGCGTGACGGTGTTGCCTGTGTCGGCCAGCGTGACCTTGTTGTGCAGCTGCTGCCAGACCTGGGACCGGGAAATCTCGGCGGTGGCGGCGTCTTCCATCAGGTTGTGGATGGCCACGGCGCCGTTACCGGAGAGCCAGACGGCGGTGTAGGCCATCGCGACGTAGAGGTTGCCCCGCAGGCCGGCCTCGGTGACCTCGCCCTGGGCGGAGGAAACATCCAGCAGCTGGGCGGCGTCGACCCGGACCTCTTCGCGGAGGCGGTCCACCTGGTTCGGCTTGTCGCCGAGCACTGCGTCGAAGACCTCGCGGCAGATGTCTACCAGGTCCGGGTGCGCCACCCAGGAACCGTCGAAGCCGTCGTTTGCTTCGCGGGTCTTGTCGGCACGGACCTTGGCGAAGGCCTGCTCGGTGACTTCCGGTTCGCGGCGGTTCGGGATGACGGCAGCCATGCCGCCCATGGCGAAGGCGCCGCGGCGGTGGCAGGTCTTAAGCAGCAGCTCGGTGTAGGCCCGCATGAAGGGAGCGGTCATCGCCACGGAGGCGCGGTCCGGCATCACGAAGCTGTCGCCGGCCTCGCGGAAGTACTTGATGATGCTGAACAGGTAGTCCCAGCGGCCGGCGTTCAGGCCCGAGGCGTGCTCACGCAGTTCGTACAGGATCTCTTCCATCTGGAAGGCCGCCGGAATGGTCTCGATCAGCACCGTTGCGCGGACCGAGCCCTGCGGCAGGCCCAGCTCGTCCTCGGCGAAGGAGAAGACATCGTTCCAGAGCCGGGCCTCGAGGTAGCTCTCGATCTTTGGCAGGTAGTAGAACGGGCCGTCGCCACGCTCGAAGAGGAACCGGGCGTTGTGGAAGAAGTGCAGGCCGAAATCAACCAGCGCGCCGATGGCCGGCTGCCCGTCGATCTCGACGTTCTTCTCCGGCAGGTGCCAGCCGCGCGGGCGCATGACCACCGTGGCCAGGGGAGCGTCGGTGCGCAGCCTGTATTCCTTGCCCTCGGGCGAGGTGTACGCCAGCTCTCCGCGGGCGGCCGCGGTCAGGTTCGCCAGCGCGTCAATGACGTTGGGCCAGGTCGGCGTGGAGGCGTCTTCCAGGTCGGCCAGCCAGACCTTGGCGCCGGAGTTCAGCGCGTTGATCGCCATCTTCGCCGGTGAGGCCGGCCCGGTTATTTCCACCCGGCGGTCCTGCAGCTTCTCCGGTGCCGGGGCCACCTTCCAATCGCCCTCGCGCACGTGCCTGGTTTCGGGCAGGAAATCCAGGCCGCCGGAGGCTGCGGCCTTCTGCCTGTCGTCCGTACGCTCTGCCAGCAGGCCATCACGCGTGGCGGCGAACTTCTGGTGCAGCTTTTCCACGAAGCCCAGAGCCTCGGCGGTCAGGATCCTTTCGGCTCCGGCTATTGGTGCTTTGCTGGTCACTGTGAGAGTCATGATCATTGCCTTCCGATCGATAGGGAGGTGCTGTCGACGCCAGAGCGCGTGGCGTGCAGCGGGGACCGGCATTCACGGGCAATGCCGGCAAACTGATGGAAAAATCTGCGGCCGCAGCGATGCGGCGGCCACCGCCAGGTCCACTTGCGGTACTGGGACAGGCCATGGCGAACTGAGACGGTCTTCCCTCAAGCAGTTATTGTGCTCCAGGGAATCTGCTTTCCGGAGAGAAGCCGGCGAAGTCTTCCACCGCTTTGCCGATCAGACGATCGGGCGCGTAATCCACAAGGAGCGGGGAGCGGTTGCCGCCGACTATTTCTTCAGCAACCAGCCGTCCAAGCAAAGGAGCCAGCGTGATGCCACTGTGGGTCGTCACCATATAGAGGCGCTGGTTGGGAGAGACGAAACCGACGGCAGGAAGTCCGTCAGCGGGTTGAGCCCGTTGTCCGACCCTTATTTCCTGTACTGCGGCACCTGCGGTGTGAGTAAACAGCCGGGACAGGCGGCGAACCATTTCGCGGCCAATCAGCCCGTCGGGATCTGCAGCCTGGGCTGGATCGGCACGATCGTCCAAGTCGAAGGTCTGAAGAATTAGCCGGCCGCCGCCATCCGGCCGAAGATTCATATCAGGCGTTATCAGCAGTGAGCGCAGCTGGGTCTGAAGAGGGTGCGTGTACCCCAGGAAGCCGCATGCAAACTTGTTTGCCTGGTCCGGATCAAGCATCGCGTATCCCAGGCCGAGCCGGTCCATGATCGTCTGCGACCAGCGCCCTACCGCGCTGACCGCGAAATCCCCTGCCCACTCAGACCCGTCACTCAAATCCAAGTGGATTCCGCTGCCGGTCTCCCGAACGTCGACAACCTCAACGGGGCATCGGAACTGTACTCCCAGCTCCTGGACTTCAGACAGCAGGCGGGCAAGCAGAATGGACGTGTGGACATACCCTTCCTCGGGAAAGAAAGCGATATCGGACGACCGTCGATCAATGTTTACATCGGGGAGCCTTTGAGCCATTTCGCTTCGGGTTACTTGCTCGATGGAATATCCCAGGGTCTTTAGCCGCTCCGTGCGGCGGTAGAACAGCTCCTGCGCCTCAGGATCAACGTGCCACTCATAAGTTCCTGCCTGCACGAACCATTCGGCCTGCGACTTCGTGCTGGCCTGCAGCTCCGCATGCTCGCGCATTCCGGCGACATTGAGTTCGTAATACGAGTCCGGATTCTTACCGTTGGCATTTACCCATCCGAAAGACGTGGAAGTAGTGCCGGCGCCGACAGCGGTCTGTTCGAAAACAGTTACCTTGGCGCCAGCTAAAGCCAGTGAACGTGCCAGTGAAAGGCCAATTACACCGGCACCGATGACTCCAATTGATGGCTGAATCACGATTAACTCCAATCGAGCGGTTCAATGTCCCTGATGCAGTGAAAACTTTTCGGAGCGGCATGATCAGAGCCTTCATGCCGTCTGTGTGCCTCATTCTTATGTAATGGCTTTGTGCCTGTAAACCATTACATGGAAAGTCGGCGGAGGAACACGCTGAAAGGGGCTGGCCCCTGTTGGGACGGAACGGACGCAGCATGGTGCGACTGCGCGAAACTTTCGGGTAAGCTTGCCGGCCTGTCCAGATCCGCCCAGGAGGTGATGATGCGGTCGGCCGTTCAGGGAGCCGCGCGCCGGTCCCTGGCCGTGCAGGGTTCCTCCGTGGCGCGGCTGCTCAACTGTTCGCCTGAAGAGCCCTGTGGCGGCGGACCGCGTTTCTGTTGGCGCACTGGGGCGAGCAGTGCCGTTGAGTCCCCGGGCGGCTGAGGTCGACGTAAACGCGGTGGCATCCCTGCAGCTGGCACCTGCCCAGCCGGTGCATACCCCTGCCGACAAGATGGAGGGCCGTGCCGACATGGATCATCGACGCCACAACCGCACTCAGTCTGAGATCATCAGGGCGGTAGTGCAGGTGCCATCCCGAATTTTCATGATTGACAAGTGCCGGATGCGTCGAGGACTCGGCAAGGAGTTTGTTCAGGAGGTCAGCCCGCAGTTCGGGCGTCGGCGCGTCGACGATTAGCAGCCACTTCTCAAGCATCTTGTTGACTTCAATGAGGTCCGTCTCATCCGTACCGTCGGGAACTATGATTCCTGCCGCGGTGCAGCGGTCGGCCAATTCCTGCCAGGAAGCCGGGGGCTCGTTGACGAGTGCGACCGCGAGGCGGACAGGATCTTCTCCGTAAGGGTTTACACGCATAGGACCATTACACCAAGGTTTAGCCATGGCGTACATCACATTGATCGCAGCCCTGCAAGGTACGGGTGACACCGGAAGCCGCGGAGGGCAGGACTGTAGGACGCCTGAACACGACGGATCATTGTTCGCACCAATTGCAGCCGTGCCGTTGACCATAAGGGGAGGTATTAGTGGAAACACTGACTGAGAGGGCGCCGCAGCGGGCGGCCGAAAGAGCAGCGAAGTTACCCATCAAGCCACGCAGAAGTGCCGGCAGGTGGATAACCGGAGCGCTGGCGGTGTATCTGGTTGTTGCAGGAGCGCAGTTCTTTCTCTTCAACGAGAATTGGAAGTGGCCTCTGGTCCAGGACTATCTTTTCAGCCAGCGCATCATGCAGGGCCTGTTGAATACGATTGTTCTGACCGTTGTGTCGACGGTTATCGGCCTGGTTCTAGGCATATTGACGGCTTGGGCGAAACTGTCGCCCCTGCCGGTGATGCGTGCCATCGCATCACTCTATATTTGGGTCGTCAGGGCGATGCCCTTGCTCGTGCTCCTGTTGATGATCTTCTTCCTCGGCGCACTGGTCCCCACGCTGGGCATCGGCATACCGTTCGGGCCCTCGTTCTTCGAGGTGCCCACCAGTGAAGTCATCTCGCGGTTCACGGCTGCCGTCGTCGGACTTTCCCTATACCTGGGTGGTAAATCAGCGGAGGTCTTCCGATCCGGAATCATTGCCGTTGATCGAGGTCAGTTTGAGGCCTGCCGCGCCATGGGACTATCGCCCTGGACAACCTATTCCAAGGTCATCGGCCCTCAAACCATCCGTGTCATCACGCCTCCCATGGCCAACGAGGTCATCACGATGTTCAAGAACACGTCGCTGGTCACCGTCATCGGCTATACCGAACTCTTGACCACGGCACAGCTGATCTACGCGCGGAACTTCGAAACCATTCCACTTCTGACGGTAGCCGTCATCTGGTATCTGGTCCTCACATCGATCGCCATGTATGGACAGTCTCTGCTGGAAAAGCGGTTCGGCCGCGGCTTTGACCGCAGGGTCCATAAGGAAAGCCCACGGGGGATCGCTGAGAAATCCGAAAACAAAAGCTCCACTAACGTCGACGGGGGTGTTCGATGAGCACAGCTGACCAGGCTCCGATACTCGAGCTCATAGGAATAGAAAAGAAGTTTGGCAGTTTCACTGCATTGAAGGGCGTCGATCTTGAGGTCCGGGCAGGATCGGTCATCTGTATCGTGGGGCCTTCCGGCTCCGGAAAGAGCACCCTCCTGCGCAGCATCAATGCGCTGGAAGAAATCGACGGCGGAGCCATCTTTTTCAAGGGGCAGATGCTCGGCCAGACCGTTCGCGGAGAGAACCGCATCCAGGTTTCGCCCAAGACTGCGCGCCAACAGAAACTGATTTTTGGGATGGTTTTCCAAGGCTTCAACCTGTTTCCAAACTGCACCGCCCTGGAGAATGTCACCCTTGCCCCGATTTCGGTGCGCGGTATCCGCCCCGATGTGGCAAGGGAAGAGGCCTCCGTATTGCTGGAAAGGGTCGGCCTGGGCAGCAAAAAGAACCATTATCCCAACGAACTTTCGGGCGGGCAGCAACAGCGGGTCGCGATTGCACGGGCTCTGGCAATGAAGCCGGAAATACTGCTCTTCGACGAACCGACCAGCGCACTGGATCCGGAACTGGTGGGCGAGGTGTTGGCCGTCATGAAACTGCTGGCCGAACAAGGCTGCACCATGCTCATCGTTACCCACGAAATGTCTTTCGCGCGCGACGTTGCCGATGAACTCGTGGTCATGGCCGACGGGGAAATCATAGAACGCGGCGCTCCGGAAAAAGTCATGTACCACCCATCGCACCCCCGCGCCAGAGAATTCTTCTCCTCCATCGCGCTCTCGACCAGTACATGAAATGCCTGTGCCGCGAGAAGAAACCGCAGATTCACATCATGCGAACAGCAACTTCACTCCAAGGAAGACATCCATGAAAAAGCAATTGAGCACACTCGGCCTGGCTCTTGTGGCCATCTTGACGATGAACGCCTGCGCAAATCCCGAAGATCAGAGCGCCTCCGCAGCCGGCCCGGCACCCCAGGCAGCACAGCGCACCTACGAAACCGACCCCGAGATCGCAGCAATGGTTCCCGACAAGTACAAAGAACGCGGAACGTTCACGGTCGCCGTCAGTCCCGACATTCCGCCCGTCAAGTACGTTGACGACGCCGGCACCATCACCGGATTCGCCCCGGAACTACTGCGTGCAGCCGGCCAGGTAATGGGACTGGAGGCGGAGATGCAGAAAGGCACCTTTGATGCCATGGTTCCAGGCCTGGAGTCGAAAAAGTTTGACGTCATAGGTTCCATCAGCGACTTCGAGGAACGCCGGTCACAGATCGACTTCATCGACTACATGTATGCAGGAACAGGGATCCTGACTTCGGCCAGCTTCGAGATAGATGAGGCCAATCCGGAAGATTTGTGCGGTTACGGAATCGGTTTCATCGTGGGCACGCAACAGCAGGGTCTGCTCGAAGCCGCTTCGGAGAAGTGCGTGGCCGCGGGCGAGAAACCGATTACCGGAACCGGCTATCCGGACGGCGCGGCAAGCGTTCTAGCGGTGAAAAGCGGCCAGGAAGATGGCGCA
Source organism: Arthrobacter sp. B0427-1-12 (assembly GCF_059092905.1). Classification (NCBI taxonomy): domain Bacteria; kingdom Bacillati; phylum Actinomycetota; class Actinomycetes; order Micrococcales; family Micrococcaceae; genus Arthrobacter; species Arthrobacter sp. B0427-1-12. The sequence goes on from NZ_JBNHIC010000061.1 coordinate 13,320, forward strand.
TGGATTGATGCTCCCGTGGCCCTCTATAACGTCGCCCAAGAACCGGAGTCTTTCAAGACCGTGTACTTAGACAAAGAGTCCATGCTGTACGGCATGGGAGTCAACAAGGAGAACGCAGAATTCCGCGATGCGCTCAGAGCAGCCATGCAGAAACTTGGAACCGACGGGGGTTACGACGAACTCATCACCGACTTCGGCCTCAAGGAACTCGAATTAGCGGAGATGCCCCTCAACCAAGGAGGGTCCGTCAAGGGCTGAGGATCGCCTTCCTCAAAGCAACTCCCAGTATGGAAACCGCTTGGCTCCCGCCCTCGTCAAGGACGGGAGCCTTGCACCGTTTTTGCCGGCCGGGCCGGGGCTGCGGATGAAAGATTGTCTGAAAGAGGTTGCTTCCCGGCACAGGCAGACAGCGGTTTCTGTGACGTTACCGTACCGGTCGGCCCCTGCTTCTGTCCGCCATCCCGGAGCAGGCCTTGGGCGTACGCGCTTGCGCCATAGATTGCAGGAATAGGTTCCGGCCGCGTCCTCCGCCGCCTCGGCGGCCGGCCAAAGAACGGAAGATGGTCAATGGTGATCACAGCGAATCCCCACGCACTGCTCAGCAGGATCAGCCACATTATGCAGGAGCTCAAACCGGAATCGGACACCCTGTCTGCCGGTCAGCTTGCCGACAAACTGGATCAGCGTCTCAGCGGCATGACGGAGATCAGCCGCAGCGAACTGCTCGCCATGGCCCGGGACCTCAAACAGACCGCGCTGCAGCCGAAACCCGCAGCGGACGAGGAACCTTAACGGGGGCACCGGCCGGAACGAAGACCGGACTGCATGCAATGACCACCAGCACCGGCCCCAAAAGCCCCCGCAATCGGTCCTGCCGTGCGGCCGGGCATGACACCCGGGTCTCTGTCCCGATACGGGATTCCCGGCGACAGGGCGGGACCGCGGTCTGACGGCCCACCCGGGTCTATGAGCCGATTGCCGAAGCAGCGGACAGGGACGAATGCGGGATGTTCCTGCCCGCTGAGCTGAAAGCTGCCGGAGTGATCAGACCTCAAGACTCTGCCCAGGTTCTCCTTAACGGTCCCTGGAGCCTAAGGCTGAATGGCACCGATAACAGCGCATATGTCGCGGGGTCGGTCTATGCACCGGGGTGCCGGGTGCGGAGCACTGGTTCCGGTGCTCCGGTTTTCTGGGCGATAGCGGGCTTGTGCCAGCGCTCTGTGTCGGTTGGTGGTGCCGGCCGGTTCTGGCCGGGAGGGCTCCTTCGTTTACATGGACGCGCCTTGCGCTGCGGTCGTGGGGGTTGAGCCGGATCGCCCCCTCAGGCCGGTGCAGTACGAGGGCCTTTGCTCCCGTGCCAATGACAGGACTTCCGGACGTGGAGGCCAACCCGCAGAATGGCCCCATGGCCGTCCCTGAAGTCTCCCTTGCCTCGCCCGGGCAGGCGGGCGTGGCCGGACGCCTGCTGTACGAATTCAACACCGAGTTTGGGGCACCCGATCCGACCACAGCGGAGTTAGCCGCCCGATTCAAATTCCTGCTGGTCCGCGATGACGTGCTGGTCCTCCTGTCAGGGCCTGCTGAGGCTCCGACCGGTTTCGCGTTCCTGACCCTGCGGCCCACCCCGTACTACGACGGAGCCCTGGCCCAGCTCGAGGAGCTCTACGTCCAGCCCGACCTGCGCGGACAGGGCATCGGCACAGCACTGCTAAAGACGGCGCTCCTGCGGGCCCGTGAGCGGGGCGCAGCCGAGATGCATATCAACGTCGATGAGGTCGACACCGACACCCGCCGGTTCTACGAACGCCACGGCTTCACCAACATCGAGCCGGGCAAGGACTACCGAATGCTGTGCTACCTGCGCGAGCTGTGAACCCGGCAGCCGCGGACTTATCACGGATCTGGCGGGCCAGGCCTTCCCTTCAGGCCCTGCCCCCCTCTGGGAGGGAGCGGACCTTTCACACGCCAAGGATGTGGAACGCGGAGTACGGCAACCGGGGCAGATGCCCGGTCAGGCGAAAACTGCATCCTGAGGCCGCCGTCGTCGTCCAACCGGTCACACAGTAACTTGGTAGTCATGACTGAACGCGTGGGACAGCTTGCATCCATCTCTCTGGACTGCCCGGACGCCGACCTGCTGGCGGCCTTTTACTCCCGCCTTCTGGGACTCGAGGAGGCCTTCGCCACCCCGGACCGCGGGGTCATTGCCCTGGCAGGAGCAGGACCCATGCTCACGCTGATGCGCGTCGACCGCTACGTCCGGCCATCCTGGCCCGAAGGGCCGCAACACCAGCAGCTTCACCTGGACGTCGCCGTGGAGGAACTGGACTCAGCAACCCAAGCCGCGGTAGCTCTGGGAGCCACGCCCGCCCAACACCAGCCTGCCCCCGACCGGTGGCGCGTACTGCTGGACCCCGTCGGGCACCCTTTCTGCCTCACCGCCGTGCGGCCCGACTGAGCTGCCGCCGAACCGATAACGAAACCTTTCCTGGCGAATATCCAATATCAAACAGTGCATAAGCCGGGCCCGGGTGTGCGCGTCGTCGGGCGTGCCGGGGATGCCCGAGGGGTCTGGCCAGACAAGGGTCCCGCGCTTACCGTTTCTGCCTGGACGAATCTATGACTGTGTACCAGTACTACGGCGGCCCCAAAGACGGGGACACGGTACGGCTGCGGGAGCAGGACCTGCCCGAATTACACGAGGAGGGCCACTACGAGCCGGCCCCCGGCCAGACCTGCCTGACCTGGCACGAGAGGAGCTGGTAAACCCCGCCGGCAGGGGAACACCCCGGCGGGACGGGGGATGACCGTCCGGGGCCTCTGTCTCCTAACCTGGCGTCACACTTTTCCCGTATGCCCGATGACTGTATCGTCGTGAGCGTCCTTGCGGGGCGTGTCACAGGTTCAGGATGCAGCCGGTGACCGGCAGCGGCGAAAGACCCGGTCATAGCCGCCGGTGGGCGGCACCTACCTCTGTGGGGGTTGGTGCGTGCCGCCCGTCACCGTTGCCCTGCAGCCTGGCCTCGTCACGGTTGAGCCGCCGGGCTCTCGCACCAGAAACAAAGCCGCAGAACCTGCCCTGAAACACCCGCGCCGATAACAGCTCATATGAAATCGGGGGCCCGGCGAATCGCATTGTCTGCGGATTCGGCGGAGTTCAATTGAGCTTCCGCGCGATCACCCGGTCCCTCCGTCGGCCTCGCTAAAGGACCCGCCTGCCTGCCCACCACTTATCCGCATCCCTTCAGGCCCTTCGGTTACCCGGAGCGGGGTGATGCCTGTCGGATCGGTTGTACCGCACTGGTCATGCCACCGGCCCTTGTTGTCCTGCAGCCGGTGCGGGTGGGCCCCTAATGGTTCTGGCAAAAAGTTTCCGCGAAAAACATCCGTCATGAACGGTTCGAGCATCTCACGCGGAGCCATTGCCATTCCCGTTGCGGATGAAGCCATGCCAGGGATCAGACGGCCGTTTGCGGCGCCTGCCCTTCGTCGCCGAAGCGCTCCACCGCACGGCGCCGCCGGAGCCGGTCCAGCGCGTTCATGACCGGTGCGGCGCTCACCCCGTGCAGCAGCACGGACAAGGCAACAACAAGGCCCACGAACGCCCAGAGCTCATCCGCCTGCGCCGCGAACTGCCCGGCGGAGAGCGCATAGCCCAGATAGTACAGGGAGCCGATTCCGCGTACACCGAAGAAGGAGACGGCGATGCGCTCCCTGGGACCGGTCCTGCCTCCAACCAGGCTGAGCCAGCCGGCCAGCGGCCGGACCAGCAGCAGAAAGGCCAGCGCCACCAGCAACTCCGGCCAGCCCGCGCCGGCAAGGAGCCCACGGGCGATCGCCCCGCCCAGCAGTACCAGGATGATCACCGTCATCAGCCGTTCCAGCTGCTCCACGTAGCTATGCAGGACCCGGTGGTACCCGTGCGTATGCTCGGCCGCACGGATAGTACAGGCACAGACAAACACAGCAATAAACCCGTACCCCTCGAGCATTTCGGCCGTGCCGTAGGCCAAAAATGTTGCCGCCAGCGCAACAAACCCTTCCGCATGCATGGCCAGCCGGACCGTCTCGTGCCGGGCCGCAAAGAAAAGCCGCCCCAGCAGTTTGCCGATGCCGACCCCCAGCAGGACACCGACACCGGTGCGCCAAAGGACGTCAACGGCAAACCACGACGGAAACCACTGGGCGGGCGAGGCTCCGACAATGCTGACGGCGATCGCCAGGTAGACAAATGGAAAAGCCAGTCCATCGTTCAGACCCGCCTCGGACGTGAGCCCAAAACGGACCTCGTCCTCCTGCTCCGTTTCCCCCTCTTCCTCGGCCGGCTCGCCGACCTGCACCTCCGATGCCAGCACCGGATCGGTCGGCGCAAGAGCCGCCGCGGCCAGAATGGCCCCGGCCAGTCCAAGACCCAGCACCCCAAGCCCGAGGAAGGTCAGTGCCAAAATGCACAGCGGCATCGCGATCCCGAGCATCCGCCAGGTCGTCGCCCAACGGCGCACCCCCAACGGGCGGTCCAAGGCCAGACCGGCACCCATGAGCGAGATGATGACGCAGACCTCGGCCAGGTGGGTCGTAAACTCCCCGTACCTCACCGGATCCGGATCCGGCAGATCCCCGATACCGGTAAACGCCAGCATCCCGGCACCCATGAAGACCATAGGCATGGAAACCGGCGCGTTCCGGAGCAGCCGCGGCAACACCGCCGCCGCGAGAACGGCAACCCCCATGGCCGTATAGACAATGCTGGCCGCCTCAAACACCGGGACCAATCCTCAGGCTCGGCTGCATAACTCCACGGTAGGCCATGACCGCCCTCCTGCACCTCTGCCGCTTCCCACCCTTTCCACAGGGTGAACTTCACCGGCAGCATCGAATCCTTTCTCGACTGCCCCGGTGCGCCTACGGTATGAGCATGACAACGCCGAACAGGGTCGGCACCGACGACAACCGGCCGGGGCCGGGCCGAGAGGAAACACTAGGATGACAACCGGCACGGTCAAGTGGTTCACCCCGAAAAGGGCTACGGCTTTATCACCCCGGACGAAGGCGACGATGACATCTTTGCCCGCTTCTCGGCCATCGCCGCCCGCGGCTACCGCACCCTGAAGGAAAACCAGCGCGTGGAATTCGATCTGGTGCCCGACTCCAAAGTCCCGCAGTTCGAAAACATCCGCCCGCTCTGACCGTGCGGGCCCCGCCGCCGGACCTGACCTTGGCAGCGACCCCTGCCTGGCAGCAGGGGCAGCCAGGCACTGCCGGTTCAATGGGCGCCTTCTGCCGCTTCCCTGAATCAGGCCCCGCGGTCGAATGAACCTTTAGCCCACCGGCTGGAGACAGCCGCCAGGGCCCGCTCCGTTCCTAGGCAAAAACCCGACGGTTAGTTCCTGGATGCCGATAACAGTGCATATGTCTTGAGTTTCCAAGCCTCCGGCGCCGCATGGATCAGTCTCGGCGGGCAAACGAACCGGCTGCCGGTGGGCAATTCTTCAAACGGTGCGGCGGGTCTGCCCGTCGCTGTTGCGCGGTGTGTGCCGGCACCGGCAATACGAAAGTACGGGCCGGGACCCTGA
>NZ_JBNHIC010000062.1:0-18591 GCF_059092905.1 Arthrobacter sp. B0427-1-12
CTGCATAAGACCAGTCTTAACCACTGAGCGGACGAGTCCAGCAGGCGCGCCTTAAACTCCCCAAGTTACAGAAGCAATTTGTTCAGCGGCCTCCTAGACGACGCCGGTGGCGCCCAGCCAGGTGCCGATCAGGAAGGTCGCCAGCAGCGCCAGCAGGCCACCGACCACCACGCGGGCCATCGCCGGCAGAATCCGGGCGCCGCCAAGATAAGCGCCGAGTCCGCCGGTCCCGGCTAGGGCCAGCAGCGTCGCGGCAAACGCGATGGGCACGCGCATGCCCTCCGGCGGCAGCAGGATCGCCAGGGCCGGCAGCGCGGCGCCGGCTATGAAGGCTACAAAGGAGGCGAAGGCGGCATGCCAGGGGCTGACAACTTCATGCTGGTCGATACCGAGTTCTGCCTCAAGGTGCGCGCCGAGCGCATCATGCTCGGACAGCTCCCGGGCGACCTGCCGCGCGGTGGCCGGGCTGACCCCCTTGGCTTCGTAGATCCCGGCAAGCTCGGCCAATTCCTCCTCCGGCATGGTGTTCAGTTCCCAGCTCTCCTTGGCAATCAGCGCCTTCTGGCTGTCGCTGGAACTGGAGACCGAGACGTACTCCCCCAGAGCCATGGAAATTGCGCCGCCGATAACCGCGGCCAAGGTCGCGGCGAGCAGGGTGCCGAGGTCCGTGGTGGCGCCCGCCACGCCGACCACGATGGCGGCGACAGACACGATCCCGTCATTGGCGCCGAGCACGCCGGCGCGCAGCCAGTTCAACCGGGTCGCGATGCCGGTTCCGTGTGGCTCGTCCTCGTGCTGGCTGCTTCCTGCCGTCGAAGAATCAGGTTGGCTGCCCATGATTCCTAGGGAAGCACCATTTTCCGGCGGCTTCCAGCGAGGAAAACCAATCCTCCCCACGCTGAAGAAACGGCACCGCGGGGCTCAGGAGCGCGGTTCCCGAGCCGTCAGCCGGGGTAGTTCGGCTGCAGGTTGTCCCCGGAGGAGACGCGCTGCAGTGCTCTTTCCGCATATCTGTTTCGAACAGCAGGACCAAACGTCAGCACGGCATCGACCAGATAGCGCCGGAGCGATCAAGCGCCGATAACAGCGCATACGTCTGGAAGCATCCAACGGACCGCCTCAAATGTGGATACCGGCGTCGCAGACAGCGAGACCGTTCATGGAGGGTAATAGGCCGGTTTTTCAGGACCGTCAGGCGCTCAGCCTCACATCCCGCACCCACCAGCCCTGGAACATCACTCAGTGCCCGTTCAGGTTCGGACCGGAGGGATGGATTACCATGGCTGCATTACTGCACCTGACCGGCTGCGCCGTCATCAGCTATGTCCTCTGGGCTCCGCCGATCTACTAACCGCCTCACCGGCTGCCCTATCCACCGCGGCAAAAGGACGTCGACATTCCTTCCGGTCGGTCCGCAGTGGACGGGAGCAGCCGGCAGTACTCACCGCACAACACAGGTCGGCACGACGGATCAAGCCGTGCGGGCGGCGGGTACGGGCCGGCCCGGGCGGAGTGGAGGGACGTTCTCCCGCCGGACAAGCACCTGCACACCAGTACATTGCCCCGATCTTGGAAATTCCCCGGAACAATCCTGCCGGCCCGGACAGAAACGCCGGGCAGGGCCTTCACCCGTACCGGCAGCGTCAGGTTCAGTGCCCCGCGCGGGCCTGGGCTTTGATCCGGCACCAGCGGATCAGCACCCCTGCTGCGAACATGCCCAGGCTGGCCAGCACGGCCGAGACCGGCAGGGTTACCACCAGCACGGCACATCCAACGACGCCGATGGCCTGCAGGGCCTTGGGATAGCGGCGCTGTTCGGCCGGCTGGGTGAAGGCGGCCAGGTTGGCGATCAGGTAGTAGACCACGGCCCAACTGAACTGCGGCGTGCCCGATAACCTTGGGTGTCCCGCCTTTGGGTCGGTTGTCCTTCCCGGCCCTTCCGGGCCGGCTGCCCTGACTGCTGCGGGCTGTCGTGCCGCGGCGGCTGCCGTTGATTAACTAAAGAACTTCTACTTAGTCGGAAAGTCACTTGGTAATCAGGCAGCGACAAGGGTTGTGCATGTCCAATCTACCGTGTCAGCCTGAATAGCAGCCGGTTCCAGATTGACCGCCGTGGGGGCGGACCAGTCCTGCAGCCCTGGCTATCGCCGTTCGTGGCGGACCACGGGCCCGAGAGTGTCACCTTGGAACGGAGGGTGCTGCTCGAGGACGAGGAACGGCCCAACAGTTCATCGCCGGATCCCTGCGGGGATCCGGCGATGAACTGTTTACCCGCAGGCGTGGAAAGGCCCTTGGCTTCTCCTGCCCCTTCAGCTCAGGCGACAGCCGGCCGGCCACGGTGTTTCCGGCCTGAATCCGTCCCCCACCGAAAAGCACGCCCCGCATACCGGCAGAGCCAGGCCGCAATCCTCCTGTGACGGGCACCGGCCTGTATCCCTGGGGCTCAGCGGCCGGGTCGGGCGAAGCAGCAGCTCCGCACCAGGCAGGGGTCCGCGGCGGTGCGCCGCCTACACTGAACTGTATGATCCGGCGCAGCCGCGGCAGGAACATTCGCAGGGACCTGAGCGATGATGAACGCGACGAGTCCCCGATGCAGAAGCTGGACAGGAACTGGCTGGAAATACTGCAGGAGCTGCGGATGCTGCAGACCGGCGTCCAGATCCTCACCGGTTTCCTGCTGATCCTGCCGTTCCAGCCGCGCTTCGACCAGCTTGATACGCTCCAGCGGAGCGTTTACCTGGCGCTGGTGCTCTTGGCGGCGCTCACCACGGCGGTCCTGCTCACCTCGGTATCCCTGCACCGGGCCTTTTTCCGCCGCCACATCAGAAAGACCCTGGTCACCAGCGCCGACCTGCTGCTGCGGCTGACGCTGATCCTGCTGGGCCTGGTGCTGATCGGAACCACCGGCCTCATCTTCGACCTCGTCCTCGGCAGGACCCAAGGAGCCCTCACCGCACTGTGCCTGGGCCTGGTCATGCTGGGCCTGTGGGCGGTAACACCACTGACCGCCCGAGCCAGAAACTCCAAACAACACTGAACCGCTCCGGATCAGCCGGGCCGCCAGGAACCATTACCGGATGCCGGAGCAGCACATACTCCCCGAATACCGATAACAGCACATACGTCAGTGGCGGTCAGGAAACCAGTGCCGCCGGCCGCAGGGAGCCTTCGGTGGGGGCGCAGGCTTTCTGCCAGCGGTCGAAGTGCGGGCCGATGTTCACCCCGTGAGAGTGTTCGACCACGGCCAGGGTCTGGGGGTAGGTCAGCGGTGCTGCGGCATCCGTGAGCGCCGCTGCGATCCGGAGGGCGTCATCCCAGCCGGCGCTGATGATCGCCAGGGCCACGGCCAGCTGATCCGGGTCCGGACCAGCCGGATTCCCGAAGCGGCACAGGGCGGGGTTCCCGGTATCCAGATGCCGGAGCACCTGCTGCACCATGGCTGCATCCGGCAGTCCGGCCGGCCGGGACGCCATCAGCTGCGCGACGGGTCCGGCCAGGGCAATGACGTTGCGGCTGAACTCTTCTGGAGAGTTCCCGCCAGCACCGGCACAGGAATCCGGGGCAAGGAAGCGGAACCTGTGGCCGTGGGCCAGCAGTGCCACAGCATGTCCTGCCCGGTGGATGGCGGTGAGGCTCTCCGCGGCACGTTCCCTCACCGATTCCCGGCGGGAGGGTGCGGTCCGGTCCGCCTTACGCAGGCGCCGCAGAAACAAGGTCTTGACCTGGCTTCCAGGTCCGGTACCGGTGCGCCGGCGGGAGGCGGGGCCGAATCGTAGGGGTGGAATGTTCACAGACCGATTATTCCAGACATCGATAACCTTCGATGCATGCATCCCTCCTGTCGTCGGTGTGCCGTTGATCCCGCGGGCGATGGGCCCTCTCCTGCGTCTGCATGTCCTGGCATCTGCCTGCTGACGCAGGAGGTTGTGAACCGTCCGCAGGTGTTTTGCCCGAGCCGCCCCGTGCTCGATACCCCGGTTCCGCAGTGTTCAAAGCGCACCGGGTTCCCTCCGGCGGCATTCGGCCTACCCCGATTAACGGGTGCGGACCGAATGCCCGCTCTCGGCTGAAACTCCCGCCGTCGATCAGCTCAAGAGGGTCTGGACCCGCGTACGCAGCTCGCCGGGACGGGAGGGCTTGGTCATGAAGTCGTCTGCACCTGTCTCCAGGATGGTCGGCCCAACCTCAACCCGGCCGGTCAGCACGAGGATGTGGGCATCACTGAAACCCCTGATCCGGCGCGCCACTTCCTGGCCGCTGATATCCGGCAGCCCGAGGTCCAGAACGACCAGTCCGGGCCGGTGTTCGTGCACGGCGGCATGCCTTCGGTTCCGTTCCCGGTGGCGTGGACACTTAGTCCTGATGTCCTGAGCACGGCCGCTATCAGGCCGCGCATATCGAGGTCGTCTTTGATGACGACAGCGCTCTGGTTCCCCAACCCAATATCCCCCCTGCTCCGAGTTGGCCCGGTACTGGCCTCAGCGGAGGCACAGAGCCCACCGCTGCCGCCGGGGATTCTCACCTTTGCAGCAGCTGCCCAGGCACGAGGGTCCGGGGACATCATCTTCTTTCCGAAGCATAAGCCCACCGCATCGCCACTGCAGCAGGAATGAGTCTGCGTAAACAAGGCCCCTCCCCCACAGCAGCCCGACCAGAGAGACGCCGTAGCAGAGAGGCGCCGTCAATGGGATGGTCCAGGATCAGCCGGTGCCCAGTACCGCTTCGATGCGTTGGCGCAGTTCCCGGGGGCTGAAGGGCTTGGCCATGACCTCATTCACCCCGGCGGCGTGCAGATCCGCTGCTGCATGTGCCTGGGCGCTGACGAGCAGGATGTGCGCGTCGCTGAAGTCCCTGATCCGGCGTGCGACCTCGCACCCGTCGATATCGGGCAGCCCCAGATCCAGGGTGATGAGCCGGGGCCGGTGGGCCCGGACGGCCTCGATCCCGGCGGCACCGGTGCAGGCGGTGTGCACCGTGGCCCCGGAGTGCTGCAGGACCGCCTGCAGCAGCATGGTGATGTCATGGTCGTCTTCAATGACCACGGCCACTTTGGCCTCGTCCATTCCGGTCTCCCGTCAGCTCCAGCACCCGTACCGTCATCGTCAGGACAGCGCGGTTGCCTGCACCCGTTTGCTGTCGGTTTGAAGGCTTCTGCCGGGACCTCCCCATCCCCCCGTCTGGAGCGGTCCCGGCAGAAGCTGCCTTCCCCTTTGCGGGGTCCGGTCATACATCTCATCGCTCCCCCGCTGGTGCCTTAACGGTGCTCGGCCGACCTCAAGGAACAAGCCGGTTTCCGGCAGGAAAGGCCAAAGATTTAGCAGGACGGACCGTGAGGGGCGGCAGCTCATAAACCCCGAATAGGGGCCGTGACCGTCGGACCCGGTCGAAGCGGAGGCCTGGCCCGCACCTGAGGCGCTCCTTCCCGCTTTCACCCTGGTGGCAGCAGGCTCTCCCCCGGGGCCGGAGGCACCGGGGGCGGTGCGGTGAGGTTTTGGCAAATCCTGAGGCATTCCTGCGGGTTAACCGAGCCATCGCTTGAGCTTGGCCGGGCACACTAAGGGGTGTCGACGGGGCCAGTGGAGAACCTGTCGGAGCCCGCGGAGGAGGACACCGGGTCCTGCCGCACCGCACCGGATGGGGGAAGGATCGGCCCGGCCCCGTGGTCCATGGCCGGATCCCCCATTTTCGGGGGGTCTTCCCGCCCCAGGCAGGGCTGGGGCCTGCCAGCGGTGGGGGGAAGAATGGTTAACAGGTTCTCTGGGGGGAAGAAATCATGGGAAACACGACAGCTGTTGTTACTGAGGTCATCACCGCCGACGGGATGACCGCAGTTAAGGAACTGCCTCCTGCAGCCCGGATTCTGGGCCGCCGGTGGACCACGGATCAGCTGTATGCCCTGGCCGCCAGGGACCGCAGGGTCCAGCATCACGTCGAGCATGGTGCGGCCCGGATCGCCTTGGCCGCACATTTCCCGACCGTCGACACAACCGCCCTCCGGGCGATGGTCACCGCCACCATGGGAACCATCGCCGGAACGTACTGGATGGTTGCTGCCCTGCACCTGGCCCAGCTGGCGCTGGCCCATCCCCAGCTGCTGACCCCCGTCCAGTACAGCCTTCTGCTGGCTCCCCTGGAAGCCGCAGAAGCAGTGCCCGTCGCCTCCGAGGCCGTCATGGCCGCCTGAACGGCCTCCCGGATCAGGGCCGCGACGGCCCGAGGGGTTTCAAGGAGCCGTCGGGCCGCCCGGCTCATCCCGTCCCTGCCATTCAACGGTCACGCCCAACCGCTCCCTCACCCTGACTAGGTGCGTTGGGGCCCTGAACGCCGATAGCAGCGCATATGCCATAGTTCTGCCATGGCATTGTTGCGCATCGAACTCGACGCCGACCGCGACCACGCCAAACGCTTCGACGACCTCGTCACCCATGGTGCGCCCTTCCCCAAGGAGCGCGAGCTGGTCATCGAAGAGGCCCGGGCACGGGATACACCCCGACTGGCAAGGTCATATATCGAGGCATTGGCCAGGGGCAACCGCCGACCTTAAAGTTCGACGCGGAAGTCGACATCACCCCGGATTGATTTCCAACCCCGCCAGGAACATCCGCTTCGCGGACCTGCTGTGTCCGAAGACCACCGATAACAGCGCATATGACACCGCGAGTCCGGCGATTCGCATAGGATGCGAATCCGCCGGTCAGCAGGCTGGTGCTGCCTGACGGAAGCGGTTCATGCCCGGGACACCGGCCGTCCATAACCGTGTCATCCCTGAGGTATCTAATTGCACGCATGCATTTCTTCAAGACATCGCTGCTTCCTGCGGCACTCATTACGCTGGCCGTCGTCGCCGGCGCCCCTGCAGCGTCTGCCGCTCCCGCCCCTGGTGGGAACTCCGAAACCCCATGCGCCAAGCGCGGCGTCGGCACGGGTAATGGCCAGGGCCAGGCCAACGGCCGGGGCGCCGGCCTGGACAAGTGCCCCAGGACCGCTTCCCTCCTCTACTTCCAGGACGCACACGAAATCAGTCCGGTGGAGCAGGAGGACGGGGAGCGCGGCGGCGTCGCCCGTCTGAAGTCCGTGCTTGATACTCAGCGCGCCGAGCATCCGGACTCCGCCGTTGTCTTCGGCGGGGACCTGGCCGGCGGGACTCTGTTCGGCGGGCTTTACCACGGCTTCCCGATGGTCGAGGCCTTCAATCAGATGGGCGTGGACGTTGCCAGCTTCGGCCAGCACGACTTCGACTTCGGCGCGCAGAACGCCCTGGACCTTGTAACAGCGTCCGACTTTCCCTGGGTCAATTCAAACCTGGTGACAGCGGACGGCGAACCTTTCCTGCCCGGGGCACCCACCCACGTCCAGGAGGTTGGCGACCTGCGGATCGGATTCATCGGGCTGACCGGCAATATGGACACCACCACTACCGCCAAGGAAATCCTGGAGGTTGACCCGGTCATTGCCGCCGAAGCCGCTGTAGATCAGTTGGAGGGCCAGGATGTGGACGCTATTGTGGCGGTCACCCAGATTGACAAGGACGTCAATGAGCGCCTGCTTAACGAGGTGCCGGAGATCGATGCTTCGTTCCGCGAGGAAAACAGCTACGTGGCTGCGTCGGACGTCACGGTACGCGACGACGGCCGGCTGGTCCTCTCCCCGGAGGGTAATATGGGCTCGGTCCTGCGCCTGGACATCACTGTCGAGGACGGCGAAACGGCCCTGTCCCACGAAGAACTCCAGGTCGACGATTCCGTGGTACCTGACGCCGGGCTCTCCGCGTTCGAGGCGCATTACATCGCGGACATGGACGCCAAGCTGAACGAGCAAATTGGCACGTCCACCGGCTATTTGGACCGCGTCACCGTGGGCAACCTGGCCGCGGACGCCTTCCGCGCCTACGGCGGCGCGGACTTGGGCTGGATGAACGGCGGCGGTGCCCGCGCCGATATCCCCGGTCCAACGGTCACCCTCCGCGATGCCTACAGCGTCCTGCCCTTCGGCAACAGGGTGTCCGTTATCGAGGTGACCGGGGAGCAGCTGCTTGCCGGTTTGGAACATGCAGGTGGCGACCGGACTCGCCCCTCCGGCTTCAGTTACACCTACAGTCCGGGTTCGCCGGAGGGAAGCCGCATCAGCGACCTCCACACGCCGGAGGGCCCCATTGATCCTGCCGCCACGTACACTCTGGCCATCACCAGCTTCGTTGCCCAGAGCAATCCAGCATTCCAAGATGCCAGGGTGGTCCTGTCGGCCGAGGATGGGACGGTTGACGTCAGCGCCCTGATCGACCACATCAAGGCACTCGGCACACTTTTCCCCGATGCCCAGCCGCGCGTCGCTGTCCAATAAGTAGCCAAGAGCCGCCGGATCATAACGACGCCGCCGCCTCAGGTTCCGTACGCATGGAACCTGAGGTGGCGGCGTCGTTATTCCTCCCGGACCTTGGAAGCAATGTGCCGGGCACTCGACTGCCGGCCGACCTACTCGAGTGGGTCGAGGACTGAACAATCACCGGTCTCCTTCAGCACAGTTTGCTTCCCTCCACGGGCGGCCCTCCGCGTGATGTCGGCGCAGCTCGGAGGATCCCTCCGACCCCACGGTCCACGACGGCATCCCCAATTGCTGCCATGCCCGAGTGCCCCCGAAGAGATAGAGGCTGGCCTGTGGGCAGCGCCGCCCCTTCTTTCGGTGGAACGGAGGGCTGCCGTGACAGGCAGTGCCCGGCATTTGCTCAGCGATTATGGAGGCGCTCCTGTACAGCTGCGGTGGGATGGGTGGAAGAGGCTAGCGGATGGTCATGACCGAGCGCAGGTGCCATCACATCTGGCCCGCTCCCTCCCCAGACCTCAGCCATCGTCCCGCATGTACTGCAGGTTCCGCAGCGAAAAGCCCGTCATCTCCGGAAATTCGGCCCGCAGGTCATCAGGCAGCCGGCGGAACACCCCACTAACGACGGCAGATCCCGTCCCTGACGGCCAGACCGGCGGACACAAGCTCCGGCCCATCCGGGCTGAGACACCCGCCGCCTTGGGGATTTGCAGTCAAGAAGGACGGAACAACCTGGGGTGGGGGGGGACAACGGCCGCGGTCAACTGGGCGATGGAACGACGACCCACCGCCACGCTCCCATTCAGGTGGGCGTAAAGGAATAGCTTTACTCGGCAGGCGATGAAACTACCGACAACAGCGACAGACCGCCGCAACACTTAGCGAAGCATTGGGGCTACATCCGCCTAAACGAGGAACCGGGAATGGACTACGCGTTCCCGGCTCTCGGGGTTTTCCCTGCCAAAAGGAAACCTGTTGATCAAACGCGCCGCCGCTCGTCCGTAAGCAGTGCGGCTTCTCTGCCCTCACCGATCCGGGATTACGTTCCGGCCAACTACAAGAGTTCGATTTCGTCATTGCAGACCCGCGCCTCCTAGCACCTATGGATATTTACCTGTAAGGATTCGTTGGACATCTATAACGCCGATAACAGCGCATACGTCGCTCGGACTCCGATCCTCGGTCCGGCGTTTTTCCAAATCAGAGGCCTACTGTTCCAGATGACGGCCCCGCCAAGCTGAAACTGGCAGCGCCGCGGTCCCTCCCAACGGAGGGAAAAGGCATCGCCCCGGACTGCGCCCCAGGCCGGGGTGATGTCGTTGCTCGGTCCGAAAAGCTGCTAGCGGAGCCCATGTTTGCCAGTACTCGGAACCGAAATGAGTACGCTCCGCAGGTCTTGACGATTTGGGCGTGATCCTTGTGGTTCTGGGCACCAGCCGAGCGCAAAAGTTGACATATCAACTAAATGAGTTATGGTATATGCATATGCATGTATTTGTACTGGCGTTGAGTGCCGAGGCGGATGGTACCGCTGGAGCATTCTGCATCCGTCCGTGTTCGTTAGGGCTGTTGCGGCGACCGTCCCGCTCATGGACTTCTACAGCAGCGCCTCACAGAACCGGTAAGGCCAAGTGACAAGGACATTGCGAATCAATTTGTAAGGAGGAAATCGTGGTTGACAGTTCGACTCAGCACCGTGGCTCCATCGGGACCGTGTCTCAAAAGGGCATCCCCGACGAGGTGGACGTAGCAATCGTCGGCTCCGGTGGGGCAGGCCTGATGGCGGCGCTCACCGCCGCCAAGGAGGGCGCACGAGTTCTCGTTGTGGAGTCCCGGGAACTCGTCGGGGGCGCCACCGGCATCTCTGCGGGTGCCGCCTGGATCCCCAACCACGGCTTCTCGACCAAGGACCTGAAGGTGAAGGACGACCTGGACCAGGCCCGGCGCTACATCTACGGCCAAGGTCGCGACCAGGTCCTCGACCACGACCTGGTGGAGAAGTTCCTGGAAACCGGACCCCACGTCGTCCGGTTCATCGAAGAGCACACCTCCTTCGGGTGGATCCCGACGATCTGGCCGGACTACCGCTCCGACATCGACGGCGCGTCGGTCGGTCGGGCGCTCTTCCCTGGCCCCTACTCCCCCGAGGGACTGGGGGAGGCCGCGAAGTACGTGCGACCGGCCCTAACGACGGGCATGGCCAAGAACCCGCTCCCGTTCTGGTTGCTGGGTGGGATCGGCATCGATGACGTCTGGCTCGCCGGACCGGCATTGGTCGGAGCCCTGCTCGAGGGTGGCCTGCGCAACGGCGTCGACGTACGGGTCGAGACGCCCGCGGTCCGGCTCGTCACGGATGAGTCGGGAGTGCGGGGGATCGTCGTACGAGCTGATGGTGTCGAGCACACGGTGCGCGCCACCAAGGGGGTCCTGCTGGCCAGCGGCGGGTTCGAGAGCTCGGCCGAGGTCACCACGACCTACCTCGACGCGCCCTTCGGCGTGCAGGTCTCACCCAAGGGCCATGACGGCATCGCGGTGCAGCTGGCCAAGGAGGTGGGCGCTGACCTTACCGGGATGGAGGACGCCTGGTGGATGCCGGGAGTGCAGTTGCCCGGCGAGGAGTTGGAGGGCCAGCCGCTCAGTCGTGTGTTCCTGGGTGAACGTGCGCTGCCGCACAGCATCATGGTGAACAGCAAGGGTGAGCGCTTCGCGAACGAGGCTCTGGCCTACGACCAGTTCGGACAGATCATGCGCGAGGTCGACCCGGAGACGGGCACTATGCCCAATGCCACGGCGTGGCTGATCTTCGACCAGAACTACTGGGAGAAGTTCGGGATCTTCGGCGTCACGCCGGGCGGAGAGGTGCCCGAGTACCTCCACCGCGCTGACACCCTGTCGGAGCTGGCGGCCAAGATCAGTGTCGACGAGGTGGGGCTGCTCCGCACCGTCGACCGGTTCAACCCCGAGGCCGCACGAGGCCGCGACCCGCAGTTCAACCGCGGTGACACGATGTTCGACCGATACTTCGGCGCCTTCTATCCTCGGCTGGGCAAGAACTCGCCCGACGCGCGGTTCCCCGCCGCCACCGCAAAGGCTAGGGTGCGCATCGCCGCGGCGATCGGTCCGATCGTGAGCAAGCTCGCGGGACGGGTGGCGAAGAAGAACGACCCCGAGCGCGTGCGCTCCGTCGTGGTCGGGCCCCTGGCGAAGATCATCCGCCCCGTGCTGAAGAGCCCGAAGTCGAGCGTGTTGGGGCCGGTCGATACTGCACCCTACTACGCGCTCAAGGTCGAGGCCAGCGCGCTCGGCACTGTCGGTGGTCCGAAGACCGACGCACTCGGGCGCGCGCTGAACACCGAGGGCAAGGTCATTCCGGGCCTGTACTCCGCCGGCAACGCAGGCGGCGCGCCCACGAAGGGGTTCTACGGAGGAGCCGGAGGGACGATCTCGCTCGGACTGGTGTTCGGCTACCTGGCGGGACGCGAAGCAGCCCGGCGGCAGGATGACGCTTAAGCATTTCCTTGGTGACCTCGACCGTCGAGACGGCGGTCAAGGTCACTCCTCACGGGCAACAGCCTTCGCTGCGGGTGATCGCATGACCAATTGCATGCTCTCGGTCCTGGCGAATAACCAGCTGAGTAACTACGACCGCCAGAACCCGGCATACAACATTTGGCGATGACCTTCTCGAACAGGTTCACGATCCTGAGCCGGCAGTTAGCCGGTGCCTGAGCGTTGGTCCGGTGGGCACGCTGTACAGCCCCTGGTCTTAAGCCGATTCAGAACGGTGCCATCTGCTCGTGGCCGTTTGGACAGAGCCACCACCGCGGCTTGTTCCACGTACAACGTCGGCGGGCGTCAATGGCATGTTCTTGGTGGGGTGCCAGTCTGCCGCGGAGCACCTGCCTGCCTGCGCAGATGGGGCAACCTGATGCGCGATCGCGCTTGTTGACCAGTTCGTCCTGCAGTTCGGGAGCTTCCAGGACCGGTGCCAGAGTTGCCAGGTCCAGGTAGCCGATCTTCCCGCGGTCCGGGGTGTTCACGTACAGGCGCTTCTTGTCGTTCCGGCTCCAGGGGTTGAACGGGATGCCCACCGTAAGCTCCGACACCCGATGACTCAGTGGACACGAGCAGGAGATCTGGCGCGCCCTGCGTGAACTGATACGGGACTTCAAATCCGCCACGGACCGCCAGCTGATCCAGGACTCCGAACTGTCTGCCGTAGAGTATTCAGTCCTCGCTGCCCTATCGGAGGCCGACGGCGGTGTCCTGCGGGCCCGCGATCTGGCGCGGCAACTGGACTGGGAGCGGAGCCGGCCCTCCCACCTGCTCAAGCGGATGGAAACCAAAGGCCTGCCAGTGCGGACCGAGTGCCCCTCGGACCTCCGCGGCTACGACATCACGGTAACCAAGGCCGGCTGTAAGGCCATCATTCAGGCCGCCCCGACTACCTCAGCTTCGTCCGCGAGAACGTCTTCGACCCGCTGACCGAAGAAGAACGCGAGGCGCCCTGCTCCGCGGCCATGAAAATCCAGGCTCCATCCGCGACGCCGGCCTGTGGCAGAACCGTGGCTCCCAAAAGGGCTGAACCACTCACCCAAAGGCGCCGACCTCGGCGGCTCCGGCATCAAAATTACATAAATTTGCATCTATGTTTGCTGACATGTCAAGGCTCAGTGCGCTCGGCCCAAACCGCGATCGAGGAATTCGACCGCATGTTCGCCGCGCAGCGCTGATCCGCTTCCGCAAACGAAAGGAATCCTGCGATGGCTCGATTGTTCGGTAACCCCATGGCGCTGGTCATCCTGCTGGCGGTGCTCCTGCTGCTGTTCGGAGCGCCCAAGCTGCCGGGCATGGCCCGCAGTTTGGGCCAGTCGATGCGCATCTTCAAGTCCGAGGTCAAGGAGCTGACGGGTGACGGTCCCGAGGCCGCCGACCTGGGCCGCGAAGGCACCTCGCGGGCCCGCGAGGCCACGCCCGTACGCGAAGGGCGTGCCCTGAGCCCGGACGGAGCCATTGCCCACGGCTCTCATCATTGAGCGAAGCGGAACCCGAGGGGACGCCGGACAACCGTCCGGCGTCCTCTTCGCCTTTAGGCGGGCGCGTCCGCCCCCTGGGCCGGAGCCGGCGCCAGTCCAGGATTTCCGAGGCTTCGAGCCACTCCATCTCGAGCTCTTCCTGCTCGGCGGCGACCTCCTGAAGCTTGGTGCTCAGCTCGGCCAGCAGCGCGGAGTCGACGTCGGCCTTGGAGCCGGCGTGGTTCATCTGCTCCTTGAGCTTGTCCGCTTGCCGGGACAGCTTGGGCAGCTGCCGCTCGATCCGGTTCAGGTCTTTCTTGGCCTGGCGCTTCTCCGCCTCGGTGTGCGCGCTCTTGCCCGCGGCTATCTGTTCGCCGATAACGGCGCATATGTCGTGCGGCGTGGCGTGTGGGGCGGTGCGTAGCGCAAGCTCCGCACCGCCGCGCCGGTTACCTCCGGCTGATGTGCCTGTCTCCGCAGATTGGCTCTGACGACGAATGCTGGCAGTCCTCCACATGCATTTGCAAATGAATAACTAAGTATGCTTATTGTTGGAGGAAAGCCATTAGGAGGCAACCATGATCGGTTTCATTATTGCTGGACTCGTCATCGGGGCGCTTGCGCGCCTCATCAAACCCGGAAGGCAAAATCTGGGTCTCCTGGCAACGCTGCTGCTGGGCCTGGTCGGGTCAGTCATCGGAGGTGTCATCGCAAATCTGCTGGGTACCGGTGACATCTTTGAGCTAAACGTCATCGGATTCATCGTTGCCGTGATTGCGGCGATACTCCTTATCGGTGTGGCCGAGAGCATATCCGGCCGCCGCAGTGTTCGCCGCTAGGTATGGAGTGCTTTGTTGTCGCGATCACCGGCATGATTGCAGAGCGCCGCTGAGCGAAGGCCGCTATCCCACGCCTCAATAGTAGGCGGCATGGGATAGCGGTTCGGCATGCGGCTGTTCATCCAACGAACGCCTTCCATGATCCCGCCGAATGGATAAAGGTGATACAGGACGGTTCCGAGATTCCCGCCGTCCACCCCGGCCGCGAGTTGATCCCAATAGCGTTCAGGACCGACGCGCTGGTCAAGGTTGACCATGGATAGTCCATATCGCCGAGCGATAGCTGCCGATGGCGCCACGCCAAACTGCTTGGCATATCTAAGGAGCTTTCCGACACCGGCTGGCCCCGGCAAGCCAATGCGAACGGGCGTGTCGATTCCTTCACGGCGCAATCGCTCTATCCATTGCACAACGGCATCGGCGTCAAATCCGAACTGCGTCGTATTCTCGACCGAGCAGCCTGCATCCTGAAGAAAGCCGAACTTCCACTTCAAGCAGCGCCAGAGCGTGTCGGTGTCGATCTTCGGGTGCCCTTCCGGATAGCCCACGATACCCACATGGCGAATGGAATGGTGTTCCAGGAGGTCGCTTCTCAGAAGGGCCAGCGAGTCCTTAAAGGGACCGGCAGGGACCGCCGGGTCGCCGCCCACAAGGATGATCCGCGACGGCGCAGCCTCTGCGATGAGGGCGCCGAGAAGATAATCGCGGTCCCGTTCGGAGCGCAGGCGGCGCGAGGAAATAATTGGGACGGGCTCGAAGCCGCATGCTCGTATTACCCGTGCTGCATTGATGCGTTGGGCATGATCCTCATTACCGAGGAACGCGATGTTGATCGGCGTTCCCGGTGGAATCGCGGCCTTGGCGGCCTCGACTTGCACAATGTCCTTCCCCGCAACCTCCAGCGCGTAAAGCCCGCCTTGGGACTGCGTTGCGGATTGGTACTGACTGTCGAGGTTAGGCATCTCCATCACCTGGCTTTTCTGAGAAGAAGTCGTTCAGCTTGACAGAGAAGAACTCGACGGCCACATAGGTCATGAGGACCAGGAGTCCGGTGCCGAACACGCCCCAATATCCGTACGACGTGAAGTATTGGAGGATCGCCTGGCCTGTTGCGAATCCGGAACCGATTAGGAACGCGACGATTGCACCGGTGTACGAAAGAACGCGCAGGAAACTCGTCCCCTCAACGGTACCCAAGTGCGCTCTGGTCGGGGATCTCTGTGCCAGGGTGGGGTGTCTTCTCCCGAAGGTTGGGGATGGGCTGCCCGCCGTCGATAGAGGACGACGAGCTGAATCCGCAAAGGAGGGCTCGGCCGCGGCCAGGATGACGCAGGAGAACAGCGGCAGCCGAAATAGCACCCGAGCGATTGATATATCCACGCCCCGCTTGAATGGATCGCTGGGCGAAAAACGACTCCCTGTCAAGGCAGGAGCCGCAGGTCAAAGGGCGGTCGTGGGCGTTTCAGAAGTCGCGGCAGCAGCGCAGGCTCAGGGCTTGCGGGGCACGATGTAGGTGCTGCCGTCAGCCCTCCTGACGGTTTCCCACTGCTGCTCGGTTTCCTCCTGCTGGCTGTGCAGCAGCTCCTTGTTTTCCTCGGTCATGGCATGATCCAGCGAACTGGACTGCGCCGGCCCGAAAATGAACCGGGCCTTGCCGGTCACGCGCATAAATTTGGAGGCAAAGCTCTCACTGTGGGCCATGGAAGAATCCCTTTCCTTGGTGTTCCGCACATCTAATCGTACGCTAAACATTAGGGCACGAAATGATACGCAGGGACAATGCCCGGAAAGGCGGACGAGACATGACTGTTCAACAGGACGAGGACCTGCTTCTGGAACACCAGCTGTGCTTCGCCCTCTCGGTGGCATCGCGCAGCGTTGTGGCCGCCTACCGGCCGGTGCTGGAGAAGCTGGGTCTGACCCACCCCCAGTACCTGGTCATGCTGGCCCTGTGGGAACAGAGCCCGCGTACCGTCCGCAGCCTGAGCGAAGCCCTCACGATGGAACCGGCCACGCTCTCCCCCATGCTCAAGCGCCTGGAGGTGGGGGGACTGGTCTCACGAAACCGGGTTCCGGGCAATGAAAGAGCCCTGGCCGTCGGCCTGACCGACAAGGGAGCGGCCCTGCGGACCCAGGCCCTGGATGTGCCCGGCACGATGATGGAGCGCCTGGGGCTGACCCGGGACGATGTCCGGAAACTGAACCGCACCATGCGCGACATCATTGCCGCCACGAACCGGACGTAGCCCCTCCTGCTGTCTACAGCTATAACCAGACCGTATCCGGGAAGCAGGCCTGACGCCGGTTCTGCATTCTTCGGTCGCTACAAGAACCACATAAGCCGATAACAGCGCCTATGTCTTGAGTTTCTAGACCTCAGTCGGTAGCCGGCGCACCTCAGTCCCAGCGGACAAACCAACCGGCTACCCGCAGGCAATTCTTCTGGCCACCAGCGGATATAACCTGAACGCCTGCTTGGGAACCAAATCAAACGGTGAGTTAGGTCTGCCCGGCTGGCCGGGCGCTGTTGCGCAGTGTGTGCCGGCACCGGCAATCCGACAGTACGGGCCGGGACCTGAAACCGTGTTTGCGGTTCCCCTCCCCGAGGCCACGTTAAACGGCGGCGGCACACCGTTTGAGGTGCGCCCCGCCCTTCGTCACGATCTCTGTCCATGGACCGAATCAACCGGTCAATGGGGGATGGAACCTTGTTATGAGTCGGAACCGTGCCGGCTTCCGGACTTGGCCAGACCGCGGGCGATCATGTAGCCGATGGTAAGGAACGTGATGTACTGCATCGCCTGGTTGGCATCGAACCTGTCGCCGGCATTCTCGTCGCCGTTCTCCCCCACCACTATCGCGGTGATGATCGTGCCCAGGACCGCGGCGAGGTAAACGAAGAGTTCGGTGGTCTTCAGCGCGGCCTTGGTCTCGGCCAGCCGGTGGTGTGAGGTGTGCTCGTTGCGGGGCGTTGTCATGATGACTCCTGAAGTTTTGGGGTAGCCGTACCGGCCGTGCATCCGGTGAAAACGTGCTGCTCAGTCCCGCCGAATACACTGTAGACTTTACCTGTAGACAATGATGATGGCAAGCATGCTTACCTTCCCGGCGGGCCTGCCTTCCTGACTGTCCAGGCTGTGCAGATCCCCGACCCAAGAGACGATCAACCGCATGTCCAAGCATCCCGACGGCACAGGCCCCGGCCCGCCTCCGGACGGTGTTCCCGTTCCCCGCACACCGGCCCGGCGGCCCCGCCTGAACCGGGACCTCGTTCTGGCCACCGCGCTTCGGCTCATCGACGCGGAGGGTTTGGACGCACTGACCATGCGCCGGCTTGGACAGGAACTGGGCCGTGACCCGATGGCGCTCTACCGTTACGCGGACAACCGGGCCGCGCTCCTGGACGGCGTCGCGGAACTTGTCCTCAGCGAGCTGGTCATCCACCCCGAAGACAGCGACTGGAAGTCCCAGCTCAGACAGACCGCCCACGAGTTCCGGCGGATCGCCCTGACCCACCCCCACGTGGTGCCGCTGCTGGTCACCCGCCCCCTGTCCACCCCGCTGGGGCTTCGCCCCCTGGGCACCCTGCGCCCGCTGGAGCAGATCCTTTCCCTGCTCATCCGGGCCGGCTTTGCCCCGGCCGACGCCCTGCATGTGTACCGGGCCTACTACGGATACCTCTACGGTCACATTCTCAACGAACTGCAGGAATTCATCGTCGACCCCGAGGAAAAGGAACACCTGCTCCGCCTGGGCCTGCACCGACTGCCGGCGCGCGAATTCCCCCACCTCCGAAAACTGGCCCACATCCTCGCCGAATACGACGGCGCCGCCGAACTCGACCAGGGAATCACCATCCTCCTGGCCGGCCTGGAAGCCCAGCTGCACCCACCCGCCAACAAGGAACCCTGACCGGATCCGCCCCCCGGATTTCCCCGGCGGCATGCACGGCGTCACCGGCGAACCCTTCACCACCTGCCCGTAACCCGGATGACCCTGCCGGGCCGGGGACAGGACAGCCACCCCCTCGGCAGCTGCCCCCACCACCGGTCAGGCCCAGCACCGAGGGCAGGCGCCGCCGGCTGGCGGGACCGGTGCTTATCAGCGGGAAATGAGGGCGTGGGCTGCCCGCATGCGGCGGCGCCTCCCTCACGCAATGCTTTTCAGCCATGGACCCCGAAATCGGCTCAGCACCTGACCCCACCCGGGTCTTGGCCTGCGCTGACCGGCACGACCCCCGGACCCGTGATCACAGGAGAACACCGATAACAGCGCATACGTCAGGTATCCGTTGTTCGCGATGGGAATTCAAGGCATGCGAGTGTCCTAATACGAAAGTAGGGTGAGTCAGGCTGCGGCGGCCGGCGTGAGGGTGACGTCGTAGCCGAGGTCATTGAGGCGTTTGATGGCGTTGTTCC
>NZ_JBNHIC010000063.1:0-18353 GCF_059092905.1 Arthrobacter sp. B0427-1-12
CGGGCAAGCAGCAGGCAGCCACCACCATGGCCTTCGTCCGGCTGCTCAAGGACCTGATGCGGGACAAGGAGTTCGGCAAGCGCGTCGTGCCCATCATTCCGGACGAGGCCCGCACCTTCGGCATGGACTCCTTCTTCCCCACGGCCAAGATCTACAACCCGAAGGGACAGAACTACCTGTCCGTGGACCGCGACCTGGTCCTGGCGTACAAGGAATCGCCGCAGGGCCAGATTGTCCATGCCGGCATCAACGAAGCCGGCTCCATCGCTGCCTTCACCGCCGCGGGCACGTCCTACGCCACCCACGGCGAACCACTGATCCCGATCTACATCTTCTACTCGATGTTCGGCTTCCAGCGCACCGGCGATGGCATCTGGGCCGCCGCGGACCAGATGGCCCGGGGCTTCCTGATCTCCGCGACGGCGGGACGCACCACGCTCACCGGCGAAGGCACCCAGCACGCCGACGGCCATTCCCCGCTCCTGGCCTCCACCAACCCGGCGGTGAAGACCTATGACCCCGCCTACGGCTACGAAATCGGCCACATTGTGCGCCACGGCCTGGAGGAGATGTACGGTCCGGATTCGAAGGATCCGAATGTCATCTACAACCTGATGGTCTACAACGAGCCGTACGTCCAGCCGAAGGCTCCGGAAGAACTGGACGTCGAGGGCATCGTCAAGGGCATCTACCTGCTGTCCCCGGCCAAGATCGACGGCCCCCGCACCCAGCTGCTCGCCTCCGGCGTCGCGGTTCCCTGGGCGCTGGAAGCCCAGCAGATCCTGGCCGACGAGTGGGGCGTCTCCGCCGATGTCTGGTCCGTGACCTCCTGGAACGAACTGCGCCGCGACGCGCTGGCCGCCGAAGAGGAGGCCTTCCTGAATCCGGACGAGCCAGCCCGGGTGCCGTTCGTGACGCAGCAGCTGGCCGGGGCGACCGGGCCGATCGTGGCGACCTCGGACTACATGAAGGCCGTGCCGGACCAGATCCGCCAGTTCCTGCCCAACGAGTTCGCCACCCTGGGCGCGGACGGCTTCGGCTTCGCGGACACCCGCGCCGCGGCCCGCCGGTACTTCAAGATCGACAGCCATTCCGTGGTGGTCCGGGCGCTGCAGATGCTGGCCCGCCGCGGCGAAGTCGATGCCAGTGCCCCGGGCGAGGCCATGGAACGCTACAAGCTGCACGATGTGAACGCCGGTACGTCCGGCAATCCGGGCGGCGAAAGCTAGCGTCAGGGGGGCGGAAAAGGCGTGCCGCGCCAGCACCCGCCTCCGCAGGGGCGGCCAGCTGAAGCTGGCCGCCTCTGCGCGTTTTTGTAGCCTTCACACAAAATGGTGGTTCCGGTCTCAAGATCGTATGCTCGTTCCATGCCCCAGACCCGACGCGCCCATTCAGATGCAGCGCAGGCAGCAGAACCGCCACGGAGGACACAGCAGTCCCGGCCCGCGGGAGCGGCCGCAGGCCTTCCGGCGGCACCGAAAGGCAGCGAACAGACACTGGAGCGGCTGCGGGCAAACATCGGTGAACTTTCCACCGCGACGCTGAAGCAGCTGGATGCCTCGCTGCCCTGGTACCGGGGCCTGCGCCCCGATGAACGGTCGGCCCTGGGCCTGATCGCCCAGAAGGGCATCGCGTCTTTTGTCAGCTGGTACCAGCGTCCGACATCGCCGGCCTGGGTCCTCAATGACGTCTTCGGTACCGCACCCACCGAACTGACCCGCTCCATCAGCCTGCAGAAGGCACTCCAGCTGATCCGCGTCGTCGTACAGGCAGTCGAGGACCAGGTACCGGATCTGGCCGCCGAGGGCGATGAGGCGGCGCTTCGCGAAGCGGTCCTGCGCTACTCCCGCGAGGTGGCCTTCGCAGCGGCCGATGTGTACGCCCGGGCGGCCGAATCACGCGGCGCGTGGGACACCAGGCTCGAGGCCCTGGTGGTCGATGCCATACTTCGCGGCGAAAGTTCGGACGCGCTGCGGTCCCGCATTGCGGCCGTCGGCTGGAAATCGCAGGCGCATATCACCGTCATGGTGGGCAGCTCCCCCGCCGAGCCCAGCGCGTCCTTCGTCGCCGAAATCCGGCGCGCCACTGGCAGGCTGGCCGAGGACACCTTGGTCGGCATCCAGGGCGACCGCCTGATCCTGGTCCTCGGCGGAGTGGCTGCAAACGGCGCCTCCTTCCAGCGGATCAGCGAACTGTTCGGCCCCGGGCCAGTGGTCTACGGCCCCGAGGCCCACTCGCTGGCCGAGGCCAGTTCCTCGGCGCACGCGGCCTTCGCGGGCCTCGTCGCGGCCCGGGCCTGGCCGCAGGCACCCCGGCCGGTGGCGGCCGACGACCTCTGGCCGGAACGGGTCATGTCCGGCGACGACGCTGCACGGCGGGCCCTGGTCAAAAGCATTTACCGTCCGCTCGTGAACGCTTCGAACGGACTTGCGGAGACCCTCTCCACCTACCTGTCCCTGGGCCACTCCCTTGAGGCGACGGCCCGGGAACTCTTCGTCCATGCCAACACCGTCAGGTACCGTCTCCGGCGGGTCTGTGATGTCACCGGCTGGGATCCTCTGCTGCCCCGGGAGGCATTCGTGCTCCAGACGGCACTGGTCGTCGGGCGGCTCGCGGCGCCGCTGAAAGCCACGCCGGAGCGTCCTTCTACCCGCCAGTCAGCCGGAAACGGGTTGTAGACTTCCTACAAAGTGACTCGGGGAGCTTCGTGCTCCCGGACACCGAGTCAACCGTCCCCTCTTTGGAAAGCTGGATACGTGCTTGCAATCGTCTGCCCCGGCCAGGGCTCCCAAACACCCGGATTTCTGTCACCGTGGCTGGACCTGCCCGGCGTGGCCGAGCACCTCGGCCAGCTCAGCGACATCGCCGGTCTGGACCTTGTTGCCCACGGCACCACCTCCGACGAAGAAACGATCAAGGATACCGCGGTCGCACAGCCGCTGATTGTTGCCTCCGGTCTGATCACGGCGAAGGTGCTGCTGGACGGCCGAGAACCCGACCTGTCCACGGTGGCGGCCGGGCACTCCGTCGGGGAGATCACCGCCTCCGTGATTGCCGGCGCATTGTCCGAAGCTGACGCCATGACCTTTGTCCGCGCCCGGGCGAACGCCATGGCGGAGGCGGCCGCGGCAACACCGACAGGCATGAGCGCAGTCCTCGGAGGCGACCCGGCCGAGGTCCTGGGGGCTATCCAGTCGGCGGGCCTCACCCCGGCTAATGCCAACGGCGCGGGCCAGACGGTGGCCGCGGGGACGATGGACCAACTGAAGGCGCTGGCTGAGAACCCGCCTGCCAAGTCCCGCGTCATCCCGTTGAAGGTCGCGGGGGCCTTCCACACCTCCCATATGTCCCCGGCAGTCAGCGTCCTGGAGGCCCTCCGCCCCAGCCTCGCCCCGGCGTCGCCGGTGCTGACCCTGCTGTCGAATTACGACGGCGAACCGGTCGTCGGAGGGGAAGAGAACCTTGACAGCCTGATCGCCCAGGTTTCACGGCCGGTGCGGTGGGACCTGTGCATGTCGACCCTGCAGGAGATGGGCATCACCGGGCTGATCGAGCTGGCTCCGGCGGGTACGCTTACCGGCTTGGCCAAGCGTGGGATGCCCGGAGTTGCTACCGTTGCTCTGAAAACACCTGACGATTTGGAAGGCGCACGCGCTTTCGTCACCGAGCACAGCCGGACCGTCGCCATTGACTCTGCGTCCGAAGAAGGAACCAAGTGAGCACACCCACCCTGCAGCAAGCCCCCGTTCAGGAAAACTCCCGCATCCTGGGCGTGGGCGCGTACCGGCCGGACGTCATCGTCACCAATGACGACGTCTGCCAGTGGATCGAATCATCTGATGAATGGATCCGCCAGCGCACCGGAATCGTGACGCGCCACCGCGCCGGAGCGGACACCAGCCTCCTGGACATGGCGGAGGGCGCGGGGCGTGCGGCACTGGCACAGGCAGGCATCGATGCTTCCGAACTGGGCGCCGTCATCGTATCGACCGTCACCCACCCCTACGCCACTCCGTCGCTGGCGGCGCTGCTGGCTGACAAACTCGGCGCGGCACCGGCACCTGCCTACGACGTTTCCGCTGCCTGTGCAGGCTATTGCTACGGCATTGCCCAGGCCGACGCACTGGTACGCTCCGGCACTGCCAAGTATGTGCTGGTCATCGGTGCGGAAAAGCTGTCCGACTTCATCGACAACCACGAACGCTCGATGTCCTTCCTGCTCGGTGACGGCGCCGGCGCCGTCGTCGTGGGACCGGCCGACGCTCCGGGCATCGGGCCGTCAGTGTGGGGTTCAGAGGGCAGCAAGTGGGAAACCATCCGGATGAGCCGGTCCCTGCTGGACCTGCGCGATCTGGCCCACGGCAACCTGGATGAGGAGGTCTCCCCGGCGTTGTGGCCCACGCTCCAGCAGGACGGTCAGTCGGTCTTCCGCTGGGCCGTCTGGTCCATGGCCAAGGTGGCCCAGCAGGCGCTGGATGCCGCCGGAGTGAAGGCTGACGACCTGGCTGCATTCATCCCCCATCAGGCCAATATGCGCATCATCGACGAGATGGCGAAGCAGCTGAAGCTGCCGGAAAGCGTCGTCATCGCCCGCGATATTGCTGAAGCCGGCAATACCTCGGCGGCATCCATCCCGCTGGCCATGCACCGCCTGCTGCAGGAAAATCCGGATCTCAGCGGCAAACTGGCCCTCCAGATCGGATTCGGCGCCGGACTGGTGTACGGCGCGCAGGTCGTAGCCCTTCCCTGAACCTCAGCAGTTTCCCTGAACCAAACCGTCAACCGCGGTTTGAAACCACGGCCCGGTCCTGGACCGGATCAACACAAGAAAAGGAGCCATCATGGCTAGCAACGAAGAAATCCTGGCCGGACTGGCTGAGATCGTCAACGAAGAGACAGGCCTGGCCCCCGAGGCAGTCGAACTGGAGAAGTCCTTCACCGACGATCTGGACATCGATTCCATCTCCATGATGACTATCGTCGTCAACGCCGAAGAGAAGTTCGGCGTCCGGATTCCCGACGAAGAGGTCAAGAACCTGAAGACCGTCGGCGACGCGGTCGACTTCATCGCCAACGCCCAGGCCTAGTTCCTCGCCCGGGCCCGGTTCGATGACCGGGCATGGTCCGGCTCCGCAGGGAGCCACGGTGGCCGGCGGCCCTACGGGCGCCGGCCGCCACCCCTGACTTTTCCGCACACCGCTGACTTTTTCGCACACCGCTGGCAAGCCCGCAAGGCACCGGCAACAACAGTATGTAGAGAGTGACATCATGGCACGCAAAGTAGTCATCACTGGCCTGGGCGCCACCACGCCGATCGGCGGCGACGTACCAACCATGTGGCAGAACGCCTTGAAGGGCGTCTCCGGTGCCCACACGCTCACCGACGACTGGGTTGCCCAATACGACCTTCCGGTGACTTTTGCGGCGCGCGCGTCGAACCCCGCCAGCGAGGTCCTCACCCGGGTCGAAGCCAAGCGCATGGACCCTTCGACCCAGTTCGCTGTCGTGGCATCCCGGGAGGCTTGGAAGGACTCCGGCCTGGGGGATGTCGACCATGACCGGCTGGCTGTCGCTTTTGCTACGGGCATCGGCGGCGTTTGGACGCTGCTGGATGCCTGGGACACGCTCAAGGACAAGGGGCCGCGGCGGGTCCTGCCGATGACTGTTCCGATGCTGATGCCCAACGGTCCGGCTGCTGCCGTCAGTATGGACCTCGGCGCCCGCGCCGGTGCCCACACCCCGGTATCGGCCTGCGCTTCTGGCACGGAAGCCCTGTCACTCGGCATGGAGCTTATCCGCTCCGGCCGGGCCGACGTCGTCATGACCGGCGGCGCCGAAGCTGCCATCCATCCCATGCCGCTGGCCGCCTTCAGCTCGATGCAGGCGCTGTCGCGCCGCAACGACGATCCCGAGCACGCCTCACGGCCGTACGACGTGGACCGTGACGGGTTCGTCATGGGCGAGGGAGCCGGTGCCCTGGTGCTGGAAGCCGAGGAGCACGCCCTGGCCCGCGGCGCCCGCATATACGCCGAACTGGCCGGAACCGGCGTGACCGCAGATGCCTACCACATCACGGCACCCGACCCCGAGGGCCTCGGTGCGACCCGCGCGCTGAAGGCCGCGCTGTTCAATGCCCGCGCCCAAGCCGAAGACGTGGTGCATGTCAATGCCCACGCCACCTCCACTCCTGTGGGTGACAAGCCGGAGTACACGGCGTTGAAGGCCGCCCTCGGCAACCACGTCGAAAACGTGGCGGTGTCGGCCACCAAGTCCCAGACGGGCCACCTGCTGGGCGCCTCCGGCGCCGTGGAAGCCGTCATGACCGTGCTGGCCGTTTTCGAACGCAAGGCGCCCGCGACAATCAACCTCGACAAGCAGGATCCCGAGATCCCCCTCGATGTCGTGACCACCTCCCGCGAACTCCCGGCCGGCGGCATCGTTGCGCTGAGCAATTCCTTCGGCTTCGGCGGGCACAACGCAGTCATCGTGGTTCGTTCCGTCTAAGCGGCGCCGCGGTACCAGACGACACGCAGGACAGGAGAGCCGGTCCCCCGCAGTGGGAACCGGCTCTCCTGTTTCCTCAGTGCCTAATGGTCCGCCTTTGGACCCGCCAGCCGGAGCTCAGCCGACCTGGTGGAGCCAGCGGACCGGTGCGCCTTCAGCAGCGTGGCGGAACGGCTCCAGTTCCTCGTCCCAAGCCTCACCGAGCGCCAGCGATAGCTCGTGGTACACGGCTGCCGGGTCCCCGGCCCCGGATTCGTACGCGTAGCGGATGCGGTCCTCCGAGACCATGATATTGCCGTGGACATCCGTCAGGGCATGGAAAATGCCGAGCTCAGGTGTGTGGGACCAGCGCGCTCCGTCGACTCCCGCGCTCGGCTCCTCCGTGACCTCGTAGCGCAGATGCGCCCAACCACGCAGAGCCGACGCCAGCATGGCCCCGGTGCCCTGGGCGCCAACCCAGGACAGCTCCGCCCGGAACATTCCGGGCGCGGCCGGCTGAGCGGTCCACTCCAAGTCCGTCCTCTTGTCAACGACGGACCCGACAGCCCACTCGACATGAGGGCACAATGCCGAGGGGGCAGAGTGCACAAACAAGACACCACGCGTCTTCACAACAGACATTCCATCCTCCATAGCTATAGGTGCGTCTTCCCCAACGACCTGTAACTGAAGGTGGATCGTGCGTTCCAATGGTGTACTGCTATTCGGTTCCCGGTCAAACCAGTTCTGGTCGAACCACGGATCATTCTGCCCGAAGTGTTCAAATTACGCTACTGCAACTTCGATCACACTGTTCACATTACTTCTGCCGCTTAGCTTATCTGCTCACGCCCGCGGATGGGCTTGCTCGTAGCTCCTTCTCAGGCGATCGACGGAGACATGCGTGTAGATCTGCGTGGTGGCCAGGCTGCTGTGGCCCAGGATTTCCTGGACGGCTCGCAGGTCCGCCCCGCCGTCGAGCAAATGCGTCGCCGCACTGTGCCGCAGCGCGTGCGGCCCTGTCGCCGCGGTGTCGCCGAGTGCAGTCAGCAGCCGGGCGACCGCGGAGCGAACCTGCCGCTGGTCCACCCGCCCCCCGCGCTTGCCCAGGAACACCGCGGGCCCGCTCCCTTCATCGACCAGCTGGGGCCGCCCGCGGCGCAGCCAGTCGTCCACCGCGAGGGCGGCGGGAATTCCGAACGGCACGGTGCGTTCCTTATTGCCCTTGCCGAGAACGTGCAGGGTCCGCCGGTCGTGGTCGATGTCATCGAGGTCCAGCCCAGCCAATTCCCCGACCCGGATGCCGGTTGCGTAGAGCAGTTCGATCATGGCCCGGTCCCGCAGCGGTATCGGCTGGCCGTCTGCCGCATCAGCTGCCAGCTCCGCGAAAAGCCGCTCGACCTGCCCCTGCTGCAGGACATGGGGCAGGCTTTGGTCCCGACGAGGGGCCTTGAGGCGAAGCGCCGGGTCCGCATCGATCAGTTCCTCCCGCAGGGCCCACGCCGTGAAGCTTCGCACCGTTGCTGCCCGGCGGGAAATGGTGGAGCGCGCCATGCCGACCGCATTCAGGCTACCCAGCCACGACCGGAGCAGGCCCAGCGTCAGCCCGGACAGCTCGCTCACGCCCTGGGCCTGCGCGTAACCGAGAAGGTGGTCCAGATCGGCGCGGTAGGCCCGGACCGTGTGTTCCGAGCGGGCACGCTCCGCCACGAGGTAGCGTTCGAAGGCGTCCAGGGCGCTGTGCAGGTCCATTGTCAACACTCTGCGCCCGTTGGGCCCCGGGTACAAGCTGACCCGCGGAGGGACCACGCATTCAGGCTGGGCGCCGGCCCTTGCGCCAGCCTCCTTCCACGCGTTCAGCCAGGCCTTCCAGCTCCAGCCGGGTGAGGCGTCGGCTGGGGCATAGGAGCGTGACGACAACGCAGATTTACCTGCACGCGCTGGAGGAGTTGGAGATGGAGACACGGATGGCGCTCACATCCGACGCTTGGGAGGACCCTCGTGACCCTCAGGTGGTCGCGAATCTCGCACCAGATCAGGCGGTTTCGCAATGAGCCCGCGAGGAACCACCGGGCTCGGCAAGCCGGCGTCGCTTCCACCCGGCAATTACGCACCCCGCCCGCAGCGCACAGGGTCGATTGTCGAGTTTGTAGGCGAGGACGGCCGTTCGCGCACCTTCGATGTGGGCACGCTGCCGCTGCCCGGGTGGCATGAGAGCCTCGCCGGGAGCTGGGCAGCGCGAGTAGGCCCTGCAGGCGCGCTTCGAACGCGATCGTCTGCAACTGCGGCGTGGGGCCCGGTCGCCCGCATGGTGCGGTTCCTGGCACAGACGCTGCGGCCACCCGCACACCCGAGCGACCTGACGGTCGAGCATGTGGACGCCTTCATGCGCTTCAGGGAGTCGAGCGCGGGCGAACGCAGCGCCAAATTGGAGTTGCGCTCCGTCGCTCTGACGTTCGAGATGCTGCCTTTGGCCGAACTGGTCTCCGCGGAGGTTCGTGACAGGATGCGGCCGTATCAGGGTCTCCGCGTGAACCCCCTGTCGGGTTACTCGGACGGCGAGCTCGCGAGGATCGTGGCTGCCGCCCGGACGGACGTCGCCGCGATGCGCGAACGAATGATCATCCCTGCGTCTAATCCCGACGAGACTCCGGCCCGGATCAGCCAGACCCACCGCGCCGACACGTTCCCTTTCCCGGGGATCGCCGCGCCACAGCCCACGGTGCTCAAGAGACGGGCGGCTGAGAAGCTGTTCGTCACCCGCCGCGACATGACCTCCATGCTCGTGCTGCTGGTCGCGATGACTGGCTGGAACATCGAGGTGATCAAGGACCTGCCGGCCGAGCATCGCGTTATCGAGGGATTGGCGGTCGAGGTCGAAGTCACGAAACGCCGTCGTGGCGCGGGCCGATGGCACAGGACAGCGACTTGGGAAATCGGGCCGCCCGGGAAGGAACTGACCACGCCCGGCGGCGTGTACCTCCTCCTGCATCGGCTGATGGCACCCGCTCGGGTCCTCTCGGATGACCGCGCCTCATTCTGGGCGGTCTGGCATCAATCCGGTCGGGGAACCGGCGAAGGCTGCCGCAACCCATTCGCCGCGGCCCTCGATGCCAGTCTGCGAAACCAGCCTTGGATGCACGAACGGGGCATCAAGGCAGACGCAGCCACTGACGGCACGGACGTTGGTCCTCCGATCCTGAGATTGGACTTCAACCGGCTTAAATCCAGCGTGGACGTCCGACGAACACGGCAGATGGGCGGTCACCTGCCGTCGGCCGCACGAACGAACACGACCGGCGTCTTGTTCAGCAGCTATCTCGCAGGCGACAACAGCACTATCGACTGGGCCCGCGACCTTGTGGCAGAGACCCTCGTCGAGGTCGAGCAGGCCGCGTGGTCGGCTCACCGTCGCGCGCTGGCCTCCCACGGTGTGACGGGCCTGCAGATTCGCGTCAGGCCGGTCGACAGCGATCAGGAGCAACCTGCCTCCGGCCAGGTAGACACCGCGTGGACAGGATGCTCGGACCACGAGCATCATCCGCTGACTGGAAGACGGTGCGCCGCGTCGTTCTTGGATTGCTTCCACTGCGGCAATTGCGTCGTCACAGGCGACCACCTACCGCGGCTTCTGGGTCTCCTCGATGCGCTCGAACTGCGTCGCACACAGATGAGCGAGGACGCGTGGTGGGCGCAGTACGGGTCCAGTTGGGCGGCCATCCGATACGAGGTGCTTCCGAAGTTCAGCGAGGCCGAGGTGGAGCTGGCCGACCAGGCAAAACCGACCGACAGTCTCCTCGATCTCGTAGAGCCCAGATGGGAGCAACCATGAATACACGCACTAACGCTCTGCCGGCGGTCCCGCCACTAGACGGCACTTTCGTCCTCCACAACCGTCGGCTGCGCTCGGGAGTGGCGCTAGCCACCACTGCCCGTTTCGGCGACGATGCCTGGCCGCTGGCGCCGGCAGCTCTCCAGGGACAGGAGCGTGGTCTGACCCTCCGCTTCGGAAACGTGCCCGGCCTTCACCGGCATGCCTTGAAGAGGCTCGCTTACACGTCCCTGTCCGGCGACCTTCCTGCCGACGAACAACGGCCCAGCATCAGCAGCATCGTCAGCAACTTCTACAACGTCGCGGTATTTCTGCGTTGGCTCAACGAGCACCACACCGGCCTCCGGCTCGCGGAGCTCACCGACGAAACGTTCTTGGAATACCAGGGATTTCTCCTCGGGCACCACCGGTCGGCGTCGCGCCGCCAGACACTCCGCTCGGCGGTCGTATTCTTCTGGCGGTATCGGAAGAGCCTCGGCAACGAGACGCTTTCGCTTAACCCGCGCACTGTCGTCGGCTGGACCGAACCTCAGAGCGCTACCCGGTACGACGCCGAAAACAACACAGCACGGATCCCCGAAGACGTGCACAGCCGCGTGCTGATCTGGGCTTTGCGTTTCGTCGACGACTTCGCCGAGGACATCCTCAATGCGGTAAACCGCTGGGAAGATCTTCGCACTAAACGAGCTCCAGTCCCGCGCGGCTCAAACCGAGCCAGGATCGAGGGGTTCCTCGGCGCGGCCTGCGCGCCCTCTCGTCTTTTAAAAGTGCCCTGCAGCCCGCTAGTTACGAGACAGGTGACGCCGGCACTCGAACGGGGGCACCGGCGCCCGCGTTTCGCCGCCATGACTTCAAAAGCTAGGAGTCGTGAGTGAGACCTTACGAGGCCATGGATCGGCGTTATAACGTGATGGCGTGATCGTCCCCAATACTTCCCAGAACGCCGTAGCGGTCGCGGATCACTACGACGAGCTCGATCCGATTTATCGTCGGGTGTGGGGTGAGCATGTCCATCACGGGCTGTGGGCGACGGGTCGCGAGACGCCCGCCGAGGCCGTCGAGGCGCTAAGCGACACGGTCGGCGATCGGCTGCGCCTTATGCCCGGCGAGGCGTGCATCGACATCGGCTGCGGCTATGGCTCTACCGCAAGGCAGCTCGCGGTGACACGCAGGGTCCGCGTTACCGGCTTCACGCTTTCCGCCGCGCAGGCCCACTACGCCGCCGCGCATCCCGAACCCGACGTGAACATCCATGTCCGTGACTGGCTCGATAACGGGCTGACTGATGACTCGGCCAATGCCGCATGGGCGATCGAGTCGAGCGAGCACATGGTCGACAAGCCCAGGTTCTTCGCCGAGGCGCATCGCGTGCTGTCGCCCGGCGGCCGCTTCGTCGTCTGCGCGTGGCTCGCCGAGACTGAGGCTAGCCGTTGGAAAGTTCGCCACCTGCTCGAGCCAATCTGCCGCGAGGGGCGCCTGCCCTCCATGGGCACGCGCGCGGACTATGAAGAGATGGCAATGGCGGCAGGCTTTGCTATCGCTGGCTATGAGGATGTCAGCCGCCGCGTCGCGCGCACATGGACCATCTGCGCCCGTCGACTTGTGAAGGTCTTGCTCGTCGATCGCAAGACACGCCGCTTCGCCCTTGGCGCACGCAATCGCATCTTCGTTCTGAGCATTCCTCGCCTGATCCTGGCCTACCGCACCGGTGCGATGAGCTATGGGATATTCACGCTGACGAAGGCGAGGGAGAACGGGGCGCCACGCGAACCCGGCAACTCAACGCAGCAGGAGCCCGCCTGATGGCCAGCACCACCACGGTCATTTCTGGAAGAACAGAACGAGGCAAGGGCACCGAGCCGAGGCCCGCCACACCCTCAGGCACCGGATGCGATGGTGCGTAAGCCGCAGACTGCGAGGCACATGCTTCGCCACGCTTCATTGCATCGGTCATACAATCCAACCGCTCGGGACCCCGTGGCGTCACCTCAGCTCTTGCAACCAGTTACGGGTTCCAATCGGCGCGGATCTCAGCGGGTGCCTTTCGTCCAAACCAGGCGGGTAGGCTGAGGACTGCTAAGCCATTGGGGATGGGCGGCTTCCACGCCCCCCTACGCAGACGTCGACGCAGGCCAACGAGAACTGGAGACTGCACCTATGTCACACGTGCGACGCTTCGACCACGTCGGCATCACCGTAGCTGACCTCGACAGAGCAACGGCGTTCTTCGTCAGTCTGGGTCTCGAGGTCGAGGGCCGGACGTTCATGGAGGGCGAGTTCGTGGACACCGTCATCGGCATCCCCGACTCCCGCAGCGAGATCGTCATGCTGCGGCCGCCCGACGGAGGCGCTGGCCTGGAGCTGTCAAGCTTCATCCGACCCGACCACCAGCCCGGGTCTCCCGCCGCGATGCCCACCGAACTAGGGTTGCGCAACGTGGCATTCGAGGTGAACGACCTTCAAGCAGCCCTCAAACGGCTGGCCACCGACGGCTATGGCCTACTTGGCGGCGTCGGTCAATATGAGCAAGTCTGGCGCATGGCCTACGTGCGCGGACCGGAAGGAATCATCGTGGCCTTGGCCGAGCGGATCGGTTAACGCCACCGTCGGCGGGTCAGACAGCCTGCTCGTGCGGCTGCAACCCGTCCGGGTTGTTCCGAATTCAACGCAAGTTGGTTTGGTGTCCCCGAAGGCCGATCCCCTACCGTGTCTCCCCGTTCGGTGCACGCAGTTACTGACGTCGGCGGCGGAACCGAGCTATCACAACGCCTGCGGCGGCGACGACTGCCAGAATGGTTACAGGGTT
The DNA here is from genome assembly GCF_059092905.1 of Arthrobacter sp. B0427-1-12. NCBI lineage: Bacteria > Bacillati > Actinomycetota > Actinomycetes > Micrococcales > Micrococcaceae > Arthrobacter > Arthrobacter sp. B0427-1-12. The sequence continues at coordinate 13,122 of NZ_JBNHIC010000063.1, forward strand.
AGTTCGAGTTGGGACGGGGCATGGAAGCCGGCCGCGCGCAGGCGCTAGCAAGCTGATCAACCTCCTCCAAGCACTCCGCTTGCAAGCCACCGTCCCACGGGCGACAGCCGATGGCCTCCATCTGATGCTCAGTCAAAGGTTTCGCCAACAGTGCATAGTCATCGGCGGCATCGTCATGAACCGGTTACGTTTGAGCCTGCGCGGGGGCAGGGGCCTTGACCGCGCCCATATCGTGCAACGCTGGTTGCATGGATCTGGATGTGTCGCCCGCGTTCACGATTCCCGCGTCGGAACTTCGCTGGCGGTTCTCGCGTTCGTCCGGGCCTGGCGGTCAGCACGTGAACACCTCGGACAGCCGCGTGGAGCTCTCGTGGAACGTCGCCGGCTCCGCGGTGCTTTCGGATGGCCAACGGTTGATGCTGCTCACGCGTCTCGAACGGCGTCTTATCGCCGGGGTGATCACCGTGACCGCCTCTGAGCGGCGCTCTCAGCTGCGCAATCGCGAGGTCGCCCTGGCCAGGCTCGCCGGCCTCGTGGCAGAGGGTCTGGCTCCCGAAGCTGCTCGCCGCCGGGCGACCAAACGCACCCGGGGCTCGAACCGTCGCCGCCTCGCCGCAAAGGAACAGCGGGCGGCCACGAAACGGTTACGAAAGCGGCCGTCCGTCGAGTAGCGCCGTCCCGTCAATAGTTTTCAGCCGCGCGGCAGCGTGAGCGTGTAGACAGCGACCTGTTCGAAAGGCGAGCCCGGTGATGCTCAGCCCGACAACTAGGCGAGGCAGTCTTCTAATCGTCAATTAGTCCTGAGAAGCCAAAAGAGACACGGGGATCTAGTAGCACTTCGTTAGGTTGGGGCCTGTTGCCGGCAGTACGGGCATCAGCCCGGGAGCCGGATGACTGCAGCCTGAAGGTGTTCCAGGGCCCGGTAGCAGGTCAGGCCGTTTCCGGGGCATTTGTATACTTTGAGCATGCCGATCACGCGCCTCAACCGTGGCCTCCACGCCCATCAGTCCGCCCCCGAGCAGTGCGGGGGACGTCTGTGAGCGGCGGTCTCGTCGCCCTGCTGGACGACGTCGCAGCCCTGGCCCGCATAGCGGCCGCCTCGGTGGACGACGTCGCTGCCGGGGCCGCCAAGGCGGGGGCCAAGGCCGCCGGCGTGGTGATCGACGACGCCGCCGTCACCCCGCAGTACGTATCCGGGGCAGACCCGTCCCGCGAACTGCCGATGATCAAGCGGATCTTCTGGGGCTCGCTCCGGAACAAGCTGTTGATCATCCTGCCGGCGCTGCTGCTCATCAGCGCCTTCATCCCGGGGGTCATCCCGTTCATCCTCATGCTGGGCGGCACCTACCTCTGCTACGAGGGTGCCGAGAAGGTCTGGCATAAGCTCCGCGGCCACCACGCGGCCGAAAAGGCGCCGGCGGTCGAACAGGGCCCGGAGGCGGAGGCTAAGGTCACCAAGGGCGCCATCACCACCGACTTCATCCTGTCCTGCGAGATCATGGTCATCTCGATGAACGAGGTGGCCGACGCGTCCTTGTGGGTCCGGGCGCTCATCCTGGTCGTCGTGGCGATCGCGATCACGGTGCTCGTCTACGGCGCCGTCGCACTCATTGTCAAGATGGACGACCTCGGCCTGCACCTGACCACCAAGGACTCCGCGGGCTCGCAGCGCTTCGGCGCTCTGCTCGTCAAGGGCATGCCCGCCGTGCTGGCCGCGATCACCCTCGTCGGGACGATCGCCATGCTCTGGGTCGGCGGCCACATCATGCTCCAGGGGGCGTACGATCTGGGCTGGCACGCTCCGTACGACCTGGTCCACGTCCTCGAGACCCCGTTCGCCGGGATCCCGGTGGCCGGCGGCTTCCTGGCCTGGCTCGTGAACACCCTGTGCTCGGCCGTCCTCGGAGCCGCCTGGGGCCTCGTCGTCATGGCCATCTTGCACCCACTGCTAAAAGTGCTGCCGTTCGGCAAGAAGAAGGGTGGGCACGAAGAGGGCGACGTCCGCGCCGCCGTCGCCGGCTATCGGCCGTCGAAACGCGAGGCCGATCCCGCCTCCTAGGCTAGGAACTTTGGCGGGTCCGCTGAACCAGCATGGTTACGCTGATAACTACTAGCGCCCCGCCTAGCACCCCCAGCATGGGCGGGCCCCATACTAGCCCGGCAATAACACCGTAGAGTCCGCAGATCAAGCCAAAATGAGCGGCCATCTCGGATTAGCTCAATTGGGATTGGCGCGCTGCCGCTTACAAGCCAAATAGGCGTATGCGGCGACGATGGCCAGAACCAGGATCGGCATCGCTCTTTGGATCCATAACAGTGCTTCTTCTGACATCGTGCCCGTGCCCCCTCGTAGATAAGCCAAAGCGTACAGAGGGAACCAAGAACCGCCAGAGCCAGAGCAGCTTTCCCGGCGGCCGCCAAAGATCCACCGATACATGGATGCTCCGGCGTCTTATTGTCTGCAAAGTACAAGCCATACCCTCGCTGAGACAGCTGTACGGGACTGCCCCAGGTTCTTCGTGCGGGTTAGAGTGGCGCCATGGGAGAGCGCAAGTCGCGCAACTTGTGGTTGCGAATGACTGACCAGACTGGTTTGAGCGAACCTGAGGGAAAGGCTCAACTGCCAAGCCCCGGGATGCACCTGTTGGCCACTGTCCTCTGGGCCGTTTCGGCCGTGATCTGGTTGTCCTTAGCTTTTCAAGCACAGGGCGAGATTCAGATTCTGTATGCGATCCTCATTGTCTTGTCCCTCGGATTGGCCGTAAATAGCTTTGTGATGCTGCGCGGTCCAAGAAACGCAGGGGCGGGTCCAACGAGGATCTGAGAGATCGATAAAGACGACCGGCATCACTCGTTACACGGGTTACACGGCGGAAACTCTCAACCCATACATCGTCGTTCGCGCGCTTTGACTTCCTCCCGGCTCAGTTCGGGCCACGATTGAGGGCCGAAGGACCCGCCGGCAGGGGTCAGGACGTGCTGAAAACAAAGATGATGACGATGGTGCCGAGTACCAGGCTGAGGTAGCCAATGACCAGTCCGGCGATGGCGAGGCCACGGCCGCCCTCTCCGGTGCGCTTGATCTCCTTGAGTGCCATGTGACCGAGGATGATGCCGAACAGGTTGATAAAGGGGGACGAAACCAGTGAGGCGATCGCCAGCGGGTTAGTTCTGGCGGCTGATTCCCCCGGAGGCATCCCCGCGCCGGTATGGCTTTGTGAAGAGTCGTGGCTGTTCCTCGGCATCTTCCGATCGGCGACAACCGCCCTTGAGTCAACCTCCATGGCAGCGGCGGCTGTATTCACAAGGCTCTGGAGGTGTTCCTCGAATGTTTCCCGGGCTCCGAAAAAGAGATACTCCGTGATCCTGTAGCCAAAGGTGTCGAAGGCATGAGCTTCAATCTCAGAACCTTCCGCCGCGGTCCTCGCCGTCAGCGTCAGACCCACCGGAATATTCTTGCGCCCTACGGAGAAGAGGTTGCCCCACAGCCGATATTGCCAGTTTGAACCGCGGCGGACCTCCAGAGAATTACCATCCTGGGAAACCCCGGCCCCGTCAGAAGCAAAGATTTGGGCTGCAGCCTTCAAAGCCGCATCCGGGCCCAACGGCGAAGCCCAGCGCTCGGTCCACTCGACGAACGGTTTGCCCTGGCTTGAATCCAACCACATGGTCTCAATTCCTCACGCAACGGCCCCCGCACCCCATGGCGCTGGCTTCATGAGCTGAACCTACAGCGGGCGGGGACAGATCGCCACAGTCTGGAATGGAGGACCGATCCATTGAACGATAGATCCGGCCATGGTACGTCGAATGGGACTGTAAGAAGAAGAACGGTGTGTGAGGGTCCGGCCTGATCCGAAAGGAGACGGCCGTGTCAGAGTTCACGACCGAGATGACAGAGGCGATGATCGATCCCGTGACGGGAGAGATCATCGATCAGAAGGAGCTGGCCGAACGGCTGCTCGCTCAGGTCAAGGAGCAGGGCGTGAGTCTGGTGGGTCCTGGTGGGCTGCTGAACCAGCTCACGAAGAACGTGCTCGAGACTGCGCTGGAAGCGGAACTGACCGAGCACCTCGGCCACGAGCACGGCGAGACTCCGATCGCGGCCAACATGCGCAATGGCACCCGGTCCAAGACCGTGTTGACCGAGATCGGTCCGGTCGAGATCGAGGTGCCGCGGGACCGTGAGGGATCCTTCGAGCCGGTGATTGTGCCCAAGCGGAAACGGCGCTTGGACGGGATCGATCAGGTCGTGCTCTCCCTGAGTGCCCGGGGTTTGACGACCGGGGAGATCGCTGCGCATTTCGAGGAGGTCTACGGGGGCCAAGGTCTCCAGGGACACCATCAGCCAGATCACGGAGAAGGTCGCCGGTGAGCTGGCCGAGTGGTCCGCCCGGCCGCTGGATCCTCTCTATCCCTACCGGCGGAGGCCGGGCACGCTGGATGATGAGGTGGAAGCCCGCGCTCAACGCGTTCGCGATCACCTTCGCCGGTCGGTTCGAGAGAACCTCCCACTGATGAAAACCGCCGGACCCCACACACCGTCTATCCCAGTGTCACTATTTTGGAGTGCCGGTTGGTTCGCTCCACCGTTTTTCGCCTCCGTGGCTAGTGTCCGTAGTGCGGCCGGCTGGCACGGACGGACCGGCCGGCCTGGCTTGAGAGGAGCGTGGCATCGCCCCTGACTGGGATATGCCGACCGGCCGGTCCTGCCCCTACCCGTAGAAGGAAAGGAGACAGGACCATGGTGATCATCGGGATCGATGCCCACAAGCACTCCCACACGGCCGTGATCGCGGACCAGGTCGGCAGGCAGATCGCGGTCAAGACGATCGGCACGACCAGCAGCGACCATCTGGCCCTGCTGGCATGGGCGAACAAGCATGACGATCAGGAACGGCTCTGGGCGATCGAGGACTGCCGGCATCTGAGCAGACGACTGGAACGCGACCTCCTCGCGGCCGGCGAACAGGTCGTGCGGGTACCTCCGAAGCTGATGTCCCATGTCCGGGACAGCGCCCGCACGTTCGGCAAGTCCGACCCGATCGACGCTCTCTCGATCGCGCGTGCCGCCCTGCGAGAACCCGATCTGCCCGTCGCCCGTCTCGACGGCACCGAACGCGAGATCCGCCTTTTGGTCGACCACCGCGAGGACCTCGTCGCCGAACGCACCCGCGTCATCAGCCGGCTCCGCTGGCACCTGCACGAGCTCGATCCTGCCTGGGCGGCCCC
>NZ_JBNHIC010000064.1:0-18182 GCF_059092905.1 Arthrobacter sp. B0427-1-12
CCACACCAACCAGCACAAAAGCACCCCGCAGGCCTCCGTCCGCGCCGCCGGCAACATCCTGAACAAATTCCTGCACAAAGCCATGGCCGCCGCCTGACCAGCGTCACATTGAGCCCGGCGCAGAGCATCCCTGGCCCCGCTGAACCGCCAGATCCCGTGAGTTAGGCGGGTGGAGGACCCCGTCCTCCGCCCGCTTAACTTTTACAAAGCATGTACAAGCCCCGCCCAGTGGCGCATAATCCCTCTAAGAAGTTTTGTTTTGGGGGACCGCAGTTGGGGAGTCGATATGGCGGTAGAAGCTGCTTTGGAACAGACACGGGTACTGGTAGTCGACGACCATACGACCTTCGCGGAACTGCTCATGGGCGCGCTTAATAGGGAGTCGGACCTGGTCAGCATCGGCCATGCGGAAAGCGTGGAGGCAGGGGTGGCCATGACCCTGAGCCTGCGTCCGGACATCGTCGTCATGGACTACCATCTGGCGGACGGCAACGGACTGGCCGCCGCGGAGCAGATCCTGGCGCGGGAGCCGTCCACCCGGATCGTGATGCTCACCGGTGATCCGTCCACGGAACTCCTGGAGCGGGCCGCCGCGCTGGGCACCTGTGCCTTCCTGCCCAAGGACGGCTCGCTGGTCACCATGCTGGACACGCTGCGGCAGGCACGGGCTGGGAGCATGATCGTCCATCCCTCCCTGCTGGCACAGCTGGTGAACCGGCGCCAGCAGCAGGATTCAGCCGTCCCTGTGCCCGCATTGACGCAGCGGGAACTGGAGGTGCTGCGGCTGATGGCCACGGGCCAGGATGTCCGGACCAACGCCAAGACCCTGGGCATTTCCCAGAACACCTGCCGCGGCTACGTCAAATCCATCCTGGCCAAGCTGGGGGTGCATTCCCAGCTGGAGGCAGTGGTCACTGCCACGCGACTGAACCTGCTCTCGGCGGAATGGGATGGGTAACGTACCGATTCGGCCAGCCGACCAGCCTTCCGGCGACGAACTCGAACAAGCGGAGCAATCCGAAGTACGGGTGGCGATCCAGCGGTTCCTCATCATGGGACTGATGGCGCTGGTCATCGTTGCCACGCCCGTGACGCTGTGGGTCAGGGCGCTGACGTTGGAGCACTCGCTGCAGAGTGCGGAGGAACGGACCGAACGCATGGCCCAACATGCCATCGCCCCCTTCGTCACCGATGAGCTGCTTGCCGGCGATCCGGAGGCCATCGAACTCCTCGAGACCGTCACGGCACCCCGGATCAAGGATGAATCGGTGGACCGGATCAAGGTCTGGGATGAGGAAGGACGGATCGTCTATTCGGACGTTCCGGAGCTGATCGGCCAGCAGTTCGAGCTGCCGGAGGACGCCCGGCACCTGTTCGAAGGCGGTGAAGCACACGCCACGCTGGAACAGCAGGACGAGAGCGAGAACAGGTTCGAAACCGGCAAGGGCGAACTGGTGGAGGTCTACGTCAAAGCGGATGCGGCTGCCGGCATGCCTTTGGTCTTCGAGGCCTATTTCCCGGACGACGATGTCCGTGCGGAACAGAACGGGCTGGTCCTGGGTATGGTGCCGGCCTTCCTGGTCTCGCTTGCCGTGCTGCAGCTGGCACAGCTGATTCCTGCCGTCGCCATGGCCAAGCGCCTGCAGGCCTACCACCAGGACCGGCGCAGGCTGCTGCAGCAGGCCATCGCGGCCTCCGATCTGGAACGCCGGAGGATTGCCCGGGACCTGCACGACGAAGTCATCCAGGACATCTCCGGTTTGTCCTATGCCCTGGAAGCGGAGGAGATGCGCAGCACCGAGGCGCAGCGTCCGCTGCTGGCCCAGGCGCGCTCCATCCTGCAGCACAACGTGACGGTCCTGCGCGGCATGACCACCGAGCTGTACCCGCCGGACCTGGCCGAACTGGGGCTGCCGACCGCCTTGGCGCGGCTGGGCGATCTGCTGATGACCCAGGGCATCACCGTGGAGTACGAGTTGCCCAAGGAAATCGATCTGGACAAGAGCCAGGCGGCTATGTATTACCGTGTGGCGCGCGAAGTCCTGATGAATGTCAGCAAGCATGCGCAGGCAACGCATGTGAAGCTGTCCCTGCTGCCCGAGCCGGACAAGGTCGTGCTGCAGATCGCGGACAACGGCCGGGGCTTCGACGTCTCCGACGGTTCACCCGAGGGCCATCTGGGCCTGCAGCTGATCCGGGACACCGTCGCGGAGGCCGGCGGGTCGCTGGATATCCGCTCCGTGCCTGGCGAGGGCACCTGCGTCACCACTTCCCTGGCGCGCTAATCTCCGGCGGCCGGGCGGCCGGTTAAGCCCGGAATTTCGGGCGTAATCGGGCGCAGGAAGGCGCCTGCCCCAATCATACGCTTGCATAAATCCATTCACTGGATTTGGATAGGGTTTCCCCAAGTACCGCAATGCATCCTCTTTAGTAACCGATCCTAAGGAGTTGATCATGTCGGTTTCACGACGCCAAGTCTTGTTATTGGGGGGACTTGGAGTGTTGGGGGCGGGAGCCTTGACAGTTCCGCTGAGCTCGATCGAAGCCAAGTCCGCCAGTCGCCTGGCTGACCGGGACCTGCCACGGCCCTTCCAGACAGCCCTCACCATTCCGCCAGTCCTGCGGCCCAGCCGCACCGGCATCGATCCGGTCGACGGCAGTCCGGTCAATTTCTACAACGTCAACCAGCAGGCCGGCCGGGCCAAGATCCTGCCGCGCCACACCACGCCGATCCTGGGCTACAACGGTATCTTCCCGGGCCCGACCATCGATCTCGACCAGGGCACCAAGGCCGTGGTCCGGGTCCACAACAAGCTGCCGGAGACCAGCCCCATGGGCGGGCACGTCACGAACACCTCGGTCCACCTGCACGGCTCGGCCTCGCTGCCGCAGTACGACGGTTACGCGAGCGACACGATCGCTCCGGGCTTTGCCAAGGACTATCACTACCCGAACTTCCAGCCGGCCCGGACTCTCTGGTACCACGACCATGGCGTCCACTTCACGGCGGAGAACGCCTACGCCGGGCTGGCGGCGCACTACCACATGCACGACCCGATCGAGCGGGCGCTGCTGCCGCAGGGCGAATTCGACGTGCCGCTGACGCTGACCGACGCCATGTTCGCGCAGGACGGCGTACTTGGGTACGACGACAACACGCACTCAGGTCTGTGGGGCGACGTGATCCTGGTCAACGGCCAGCCCTGGCCCGTCATGCAGGTCAAGCGGCGCATCTACCGCTTCCGCATCCTCAACGCCTCCATCTCGCGGTCCTTCCGGCCCACGCTGAGCACCGGCGAACCGGTGACCGTGGTGGCCACCGATGGCGGCCTCATGCCCGAGGCCCAGACGGTCGGCTCCTGGCGGCATGCCGGCGCGGAACGGTATGAGATCCTGGTCGACTTCTCCAAGTACAAGGCGGGCGACAAGATCGAGCTGCGCAACCTGTCGAACAAGAACAACATCGACTTCGCCCATACAGACAAGATCATGCAGTTCTGGGTCACCGATGACGAGTTCGACACGAGCGACCAGACGGCCCTGACCCTGCCGACCGTCCTGGATCCCAACAGCCCCGTCATGAACATTGTCGAGCCGCCGAATGTGAAGGTCCGCAACTTCCGGGTCAAGAAGAGCGACACCACCAACCTGTGGACCGTCGGCGACTTTACCTGGGGCGACATTATCGAGAGCGGCTACAAGCAGGTCTGCGCGGATCCGGACCTGGACGCCGTCGAAATCTGGGAATTCCAGAACAACTCCGGCGGCTGGTTCCATCCGATGCACATCCACCTGATCGACTTCAAGATCCTGAGCCGGGACGGCGGCGATGGTTTTGTGCCCCCCTTCCCCTATGAGCGGGGCCCCAAGGACGTCGTCTACGTGGGCGAAGGCGAGACCGTCCGCCTGCTCTGCAAGTTCGGCCCGCACCGCGGCAAGTACATGATCCACTGCCACAACCTGCCCCATGAGGATCATGACATGATGACGCAGTTCACTGTGGGACTGAAAGACGGCGATCCGGATCCCAACGATCCGCTGACCGCCGCGCCGGCCTGGCTCGACGACGGCACTCCGCTCTAATCGGTCCAGACCATTTCGCCTCCGGCAGCACTGCTGCCGGAGGCGAAACCCAGTCCGGAAGCGGTCAGATCTCGGCGCCCTCCAGCAGGTCCGTGACCAGCGCCGCAATCGGGGACCGCTCGGAGCGGGTCAGCGTGATGTGCCCGAACAGCGGATGGCCCTTGAGGGTTTCGACGACGGCCGCGACGCCGTCGTGCCGGCCGACCCTGAGGTTGTCGCGCTGAGCCACATCGTGGGTCAGCACCACCTTAGAGTTCTGCCCGATGCGGGACAGCACGGTCAGCAGTACGTTCTTTTCCAGCGACTGCGCCTCGTCCACGATCACGAACGAATCATGCAGGGACCGGCCGCGGATGTGGGTCAGCGGCAGGACTTCCAGCAGGCCCCGGTCCATCACTTCCTCCACCACTTCCTGGGACACAAGCGCACCCAGGGTGTCGAAGACGGCCTGCGCCCACGGGTTCATCTTTTCCTGTTCGCTGCCGGGCAGGTAGCCGAGTTCCTGCCCGCCGACGGCGTAGAGCGGGCGGAAGACCACCACCTTGCGGTGCTCGCTGCGCTCCAGCACCGCTTCCAGGCCCGCGCAGAGCGCCAGCGCGGACTTGCCTGTACCCGCCCTGCCGCCCAGCGATACGATGCCCACTTCCTGGTCCGTCAGCATATCGATGGCCAGGCGCTGTTCGGCCGAGCGGCCGTGCAGGCCGAACACGTCACGGTCCCCCTTGACCAGCCGGACCTGCTTGTCCGCCCCGACCCGTCCCAGTGCCGAACCCCGGTTGGAGAGCAGGACCAGTCCGGTGTTCGTGGGCAGCTCGGCCGCTTCCGGAATGAACACCGGTTCGTGCCCGTACAGCGTATTGACGTCCTCGTCCACCACGTCCAGCTCGGCCATGCCGGTCCAGCCGGAGTCCTTCGACTGCTCGTGCCGGTACTCATCTGCTGCCAGGCCCATGGCCGACGCCTTCACGCGCATCGGCAGGTCCTTGGATACCACAGTGACATCGCGGCCCTCATTGGCCAGGTTCATCGCCACCGCCAGGATGCGGCTGTCATTGTCCCCCTGGCGGAAGCCGGCGGGCAGCACTTCCGGCGAGATGTGGTTCAGTTCGACGCGCAGCGATCCGCCCTCATCCCCCAGGGGAATCGGCCGGTTCAGCTGGCCGTGCGCCACCCGGAGTTCGTCCAGCAGCCGCAGGGCCTTGCGGGCGAAATAGCCCAGCTCCGGATCGTGCCGCTTGCCCTCAAGTTCGGTAATGACCACGATCGGCAGGATCACCTCATGTTCCGCAAACCGCAGGATCGCCCGCGGGTCGGAGAGCAGCACGGAGGTATCCAGCACATAGCTGCGCTCCCCCGCTGCCTGCGAGTCCCCCGCCGGCAGGACCTCGGCAGGAATGTTCAACTCGCCTGCGGTGGCTGCCGTCGCTTGCGTGATTTCGTTTAAGGCCACTTCGACTCCGCTCCGGGGCACCAGGTACCCCGAATAACTAGGGTTTGGGTGAATCCGGCCGGCCGCGAGGCCGCGAGGGGCCTCCCTCGAAACATGACCAGCGCTTTGCTGCGCTGCTGCCATCGGCGGCCTCCCGGTCAATCGCGATGTTGCTGACTGATACCACCGAGGCTACGCCCCGAATCGTCCCGGAAACGCTGGAGTGGGCGCGTTTCCGGATTAAGAACTCGTAAACATCCGCTGAACCCGGGTCAGCTGCCAAAGCGCCGCTGGCGGCCGGCGTAATCGCGCAGGGCCCGGACAAAGTCCACGCGCCGGAAGTCCGGCCACAGCGCCTCGCAGAAGTAGAACTCGCTGTAGGCGCTCTGCCACATCAGGAAGCCGGACAGGCGCTGTTCCCCGGAGGTGCGGATCACGAGGTCGGGATCCGGCTGACCGCGGGTGTAGAGGCAGCGCGAAATGTCCCGGTCGGTCAGCGAAGCGGCCACGTCCTCGAGGCTGCGGCCCTCCCCGGAGGCTTCGCGCAGCAGTTCCTTGACGGCGTCGACAATCTCACGGCGGCCTCCATAGCCGATGGCGACATTCACATGGACGCCGTCCGCGGACGCGCTCTGTTCCGTCAACCGGTTCAATCGGGCCGCAAGATGCTCCGGCAGCAGCTCCAGGGCACCGACCGGCTGCACGCGGACCCGGCTGTTTTCCGCCAGCCGGTCCAGCGTGTTGGCGATGATGTCCAGCAGCTGCTCCAACTCCTCGGCGGAGCGGTTCATATTGTCCGTGGACAGCATGTACAGGGTCACGACCTTGACGCCCAGTTCGTCGCACCAGCCGAGGAATTCGTGGATCTTGTCCGCCCCTGCCTGGTGGCCGTCCCGGGTGGCGGCACCGGCCTGCTTCGCCCAGCGGCGGTTGCCGTCCACCATGACGCCGATGTGGGCAGGCATCTGCTCCGGCGTCAGTGAGCGCAGCACCTTGCGCTCGTAGTAGTTGTAGATGAACCCCGGGAGTTTCATCGCAAGGTTCACCTGTCCTTCGGGCTGATGCAGTTGATGCATGGGCGGCGTTTCGTCGTCGAGAATACCTTCCTACGGTACCGGCATGCGCGGCCCGATGTGTGCCGCGACGCCGCCGCGCGCAATATTACCGATCAGTAAATTCCAACCACAGGAACTACACTCGAGCCATGGATCGCGATTCCACTCCCCCTGGCCGGCCCGGACCGGACGAGGAAAACCGGCCCAGCTCCGCGGCCGAAGGTCCGCGGGAAGCAACAGCCGGAGGTCCCGTGCAGCCGGCCCGCCAGGGACCGGTCGAGGCCGCGGCGGAGAAGGCCGGCGACCTCCTGCAGCTCAAACCGCGGTGGCGCGGCTGGATCCATGCCGGGGCCACGCCGCTGGCGCTCGCCGCCGGCATCGTCCTGATTGCGCTGGCCCCGACGGCGGCCGGCCGGATCACCTCGGCCATCTACGCAGCAACCGGCGTGCTGCTCTTCGGCGTCAGCGCCATCTACCACCGCGGCAACTGGTCCCCCAAGCCCCGGCTGCTGCTCAGGCGCCTGGACCACGCCAACATCATGCTGGTCATCGCCGGCACCTATACCCCGCTGGCGTGGATGCTGCTCGAGCGGCCCAAGGCCGTGGTGCTGCTCTGGCTGATCTGGGGCGGCGCGGTGCTGGGCGTGCTGTTCCGGGTCCTGTGGCTTGCTGCCCCGCGCTGGCTCTACGTGCCGATCTACGTGGCGCTGGGGCTGGCCGCGGTGTTCTACATTCCGGACTTCGCCGCGGTCAGTCCGACGGCGGCCGCCCTGGTCTGCGTCGGCGGAGCACTCTATATCGCCGGCGCCGTGTGCTACGGCATCAAAAAGCCGAATGTCAGCCCGGCCTTCGGCTTCCACGAACTTTTCCATGCCTTAACCGTGCTGGCCTTCACGGCCCACTTCAGCGCCATTATGCTGGCCGTCCTGACCCCCCGGACCTAGCCCTGCAGCACCTCCTGCAGCTGCGCCCGGAGCTCCTCTTCCGTTGCCGCCGGCTTGGCGCACACCATGCCGCGGCAGACGTAGGCGAGCGGACCGCCGTCGTTCGCGGGCCGGCGATGCTCCAGCAGCGGGATCCCGGCGGGCAGCACCTCCCCGGGCACCACCTGTGAGGCAGCCACCAGCCCGGGGACGCCCGCCCGCTGGGCGGCCGCCAGCAGCGCCCGCACGCGGTCGTAGTCCGCCCCCACCACCGCCAGCTGGACCGGCCCCAGCAGCGCGGCCTGGGCCACCGCCATGCCCTTGCCGGCGATCCGCGGCACCCGTGGGGCCAGCACCGCAATGTGGGAGAGCAGCAGCTCGGCAAGGCGGCGGTGCTCGCTGGAGCCGCTGTAGGCGGAGTAGGTCAGCAGCACACCGGCGAATGCGGCGACGGGGCTGGGCGTCGCGCCGTCCATCGGGTCGGCGCCCGGCTCATTGCCCTGGGCCACGGCGATCTGGTCCGCCCCGCCCGCGCTGTCCCGCAGCCGGCCGTCCACCACGAAATGGTCGACGGCGGCCCGTACCAGCCGCTCGGCCGCCTTGTACCAGCGCTGGTCGCCGCCGGCAGCATAGAGCGCGAAGAATCCCTCGGCGCAGAAGGCGTAGTCCTCGAGCAGGCCGCGGATACCCTGGGCCTTCCCGTCGAAGGACACCCGGTAGAGGCGGGGGCCATCCCCGCCTCCCGTTCCGGCCTGCGGGAAGTGCACGCCGACCAGGTACTCGGCCGCCGCATCCGCCGCGTCCAGCAGGTCCGGGCGGTCCAGCAGCACAGCGGCCTCCGCGAGCGCGGCGATGGCCAGGCCGTTCCAGCCGGCCACGATCTTGTCATCCCGGGCCGGCTGCGGCCGGCGCGCCCGGGCCGCGGCCAGCGCCGGCCGCGCCCGCTCCCACCGGGACTGCTCCTCCTCCGTCAGCATCCGGCCCGGATGCAGGGCGGATTTACCGCCGGCGATGCTGTGTGCCGGGTCGACGCCCATCAGCCCGGCCAGCCAGTCGCCGTCGTCCGGCAGCAGCTGCTGCAGTTCGGCGCGGGACCAAAGGTAGGTGGCTCCCTCATGGTGCACGCCGTCCACCACGGTGTCGGCATCCAGCGATGAGGCGAAGCCGCCGGCGGTTCCGGACGCGACGTCGTCGACCCGCAGCGCGGCCAGCATCCAGTCCGCGGTCCGGCCCGCCGCATCCGCCGCCAGGGCACGGTGTTCCGGACTCCTGGCCACCGTGCTCCACTGCGTATAGCACCGCAGCAGCTGGGCATTGTCATAGAGCATCTTCTCGAAGTGCGGCACGGACCACTGCCGGTCCACGGCGTAGCGGGCAAAGCCGCCCTCGAGCTGGTCGAACAGCGCCGACGTCGCCATCGCGGTCAGGGTCCGGTCCGCCAGGTCATGGGCCAGCCCCGCCGTTTCGGCGCCGGTCACCGCATGGCCGAGCAGGAACTGCAGGACCGACGACGGCGGGAACTTGGGTGCGTTGCCGAAGCCGCCGTAGGTGGTGTCCTCGTCACGGGCCAGCACCCGCACAGCGTCGGACAGAAGCGCGGCGGGAACCGGCGAGGCGGGCGCACCGGCCGCCAGGCTGCCGATGAGCTGGCTGCTCTGCTGCCGGCTGGCTGCCAGTCCCTGGGCCAACTGCGCCGCGCTGTCCTCCACCTGGGAGCGGCGGTCCCGCCAGGCTTCGTGCACTGCCTCCAGGACCTGCCGGAAGGACGGCCGGCCCTGCACCGGCTGCGGCGGGTAGTAAGTGCCGGCATAGAAGGCACGGCCGTCCGGCAAGACGAACACGCTCATCGGCCAGCCGCCTTCGCCGGTGATGGCCTGGGTGGCGGCCATGTAGACGGCGTCAACATCCGGGCGTTCCTCGCGGTCCACCTTGATGCTGACGAAGTGCTCGTTGAGGTAGTCCGCGGTGGTCTGGTCCTCGAAGGATTCGTGCGCCATGACGTGGCACCAGTGGCAGGCCGCATAGCCCACCGAGACGAAAACCGGCACATCGCGCCGGCGGGCCTCGTCGAAGGCGGCGTCCCCGAACGGCCACCAGTCCACCGGGTTGCCGGCATGCTGGCGCAGGTAGGCGGATGCTTCTGAGTGAAGACGGCCGGTCATTGCGATTCCCTTCGAACGTGGTCTCTGGGTCAGGTGCCGGAGTTCAGCCCCCGGGGCGCTTAGCTGTTGCCGCCGCGGGTGCCGCCGGCACCCGGACTGCCCCCGTCGTCGGGCTCCGTGCCCTCAGCGGCGGCCTCCGCCCCGGTCTCCGTACCGGCCGAAGCTGCCCCGCGGGCACCGGTTTCACCGGCTTCGCGGGCGCTGGCTGCGGCCAGCTCCTGTTCCTCGACCTGGGCCTGGTAGCGGACCCGGCGGATGCGCTTGGTCATGTCGCGGATCAGGAAAATCGTCAGGACGACGACGAACAGCGTGGCGAGGAACCCCAGGGTTCCCGGGGTGACCTGCTCCGGGTCCAGGCCCGGCCGCAGTTCCGGCTCACCGCCGCCCGGCGATGGCGAGACGGTCATGAGCAGAGCAGCAAGGGTTCCCACAAAGATTCTTTCTCTCAAACACCTCCGGGCCGAAACGGACCGGTGTGACTATCGTATGCCCGCGAAGAGGTCGGTCTCCGGCAGCTTGGTTTCCACCCGGCTCTTGATCAGCGAGTAGTCCTCCCAGGGCCAGATCTTCCGCTGCATGTCGGCGGAGACGGCGAAGAAGAAGCCGTCCGGTGCCACCTGCGTCCGGTGGGCGAGCAGCGCCCGGTCGCGGTGCTCAAAAAAGTCCCCGCAGTCGACCTGCGTGGTGGTCAGGTGGGTGGGCATGGGCGGCTGGTGCCCCTCAGCATCCGCCTCCAGCCATGCCGCGATGCGCGTGGCATACGGGGAGGACAGCCCGGCCTCCTCCAGCGCATAGTGCAGGGCCCGGAAGCGCTCCGGATTGAACGCGCGGTCGTAGTACAGCTTCTGCGGAGCCCAGGGCTCACCGGTTCCCGGATACCGCTGCGGGTCGCCCGCAGCCTCGAACGCCTCCACGGCAACCTTGTGGGCCATGATGTGGTCCGGGTGGGGGTAGCCGCCGTTCTCGTCGTAGCTGACGATCACCTGGGGCCGGAACTCGCGGACCAGCTTGACCAGCGGAGCCGCGGCGCGCTCCAGCGGCTGCAGCGCAAAACAGCCATACGGCAGGTCCGGCAGCGGGTCCCCCTCCGGCAGGCCGGAATCGACGAAACCGAGCCACCGGTGCGCGACACCCAGTTCCTTGGCCGCGTTGGCCATCTCCAGGCGCCGCAGGCCGGCCAGGTCCCGGTGGGCGTGGGCGTTGTCCGCCATCTCCGAGTTGAGGATGTCCCCGCGTTCGCCGCCCGTGCAGGTGGCGACCATGACCTCCACCCCGGCGGCGGCGTAAGCGGCCATCGTCGCTGCGCCCTTGCTGGATTCATCGTCCGGGTGCGCGTGCACCGCCAGCAGCCGGAGTCCGTCCCCAGGGGCCGGAGGGTAGACGGTGTCAAAGAACTCCGAGGTAGACAAGCGCGATCCTCAATTTCCGTGGGTCCTGTGCTGTTGAATTGTTCGGCTGCCCGCCGTGGGCGCCGGTGCGTCCCGGGCCTGCCGGCGGAAACGATAAACTGTAGGGGATGACGTCCCAAACCAGCCTAGCCAATCGGTACGGCGCGCCCAAGCGAAAGATCAGGCAACGGACCAAGTTTACCCTTGGTGCCGCTGTGCTGGCCGTTGCCGTCATCGCCGCGGCTGTCCTCGCCGTCATGACAGGCACCAAGCCGGTCTCGGCCAAGGACGTCGGGTTCAGTATTATCGACGCCGGCAACGCCACCGTCGACTTCGAGGTCACCAAGGATCCGGCCGCCACCGCGGAGTGCGCCATCCAGGTCCTGGCCGAAAACTATGCAGTCGTCGGCTGGACGGTGGCAACGATCGGCCCGAATGAGGAGTCCGGAGCCGCGGCCAACGGGCGCTCGACCGCACACCGGGTGGCCCTGCGGACCGAATCGCTGGGAACCAGCGGCGGCGTGAATGCCTGCTGGATCACCGACGACGGCCGCTGAGCGGACTGATTCCGCAGCAGCCGGCAATATCTCGGTTTTGCTACGATAAACGGCTGTCCCCGGCCCCGTTCTTGGGATTATCCGGCCCATTGACTAAACTAGATGAAAACCTTCCACCCCGCCCTGTGGTGAACCCCTGAGATATCAGGGAACCAGGACACCACCGACGGCGGGGTATTTGCTTGCCGGGCACCTTCAGCGCAGGTGCCGCCCCCGCTGGGGACCGGCTGGCAGCAACGATGTACGTCCGACCAACCGGACGGCGCAGTACCTAAAGGAGAATCCGTGACTACCAGCAACGCCCCTGTCGCCTGGCTCACCCAGGAGTCCTACGACCGCCTGAAGGCTGAACTGGAACACCTGTCCGGCCCGGGCCGTGCCGAGATCGTGGCACGTATTGAACAGGCCCGTTCCGAGGGCGATCTGAAGGAAAACGGCGGCTACCACGCCGCGAAGGAAGAGCAGGGCAAGGCCGAGGCCCGCATCCGCCAGCTGACCGAGCTGCTGCGGAACGCCCAGGTTGGCGAAGCCCCGGCGGACGACGGCATTGTGGAGCCGGGCATGGTGGTCGAAGCCACCATCGCCGGCGACCAGGAGACGTTCCTGCTCGGCAGCCGCGAGGTTGCCGGTCACGCCGACATCGACGTCTACAGCGAGCGCTCCGCCCTGGGCGCCGCCATCCAGGGCAAGAAGGCCGGCGACAAGTTCAGCTACACTGCCCCGAACGGCAAGGAAATCAACGTGGAGATCATCTCCGCCAAGCCCTTCGCCGGCTGACAGCCCTTCGCGGCAGCTCAGCGCAGGCCCCGGCGGCCCGTCTCCTCAGGAGGCGGGCCGCCGGCGCGTCCGCAGCATGAACGCGGCCAGCACCCCGCCTGCCGCACCGAACAGGTGGGCCTGCCAGGACACCCCGGCGCCCGCCGTCGGAAGCACACCCCACAGGATGGATCCGTAGGCGGCGAACAGCGCCGCCGCCAGCAGCAGCTGCGTCCAGCTGCGGTTGTAGAAGCCGCGGACCACCAGGTAGGCGAACAGGCCGAAGACGACGCCGGATGCCCCGATCGTGATCCCGTCGCCTACCAGCCACACGCCCAGCCCGGAGACCAGCCAGCTGGCAGCCAGCACCGTGATGAACTGGCGTACGCCGGACAGGAATGTCAGGAAGCCGAACACCAACAGCGGCACGCTGTTGTTGAGCAGATGGCTGAAGCCTCCGTGCAGCAGGGGCGCGAAGAGGATTCCGTCCAGCCCGTCGATGCTGCGGGACTCGATCCCGAGCCAGAAGACCGGCGCGGAGCCGAGCACGATGTTGACCAGGTGCGCGGCCCACATCAGGGCGACCAGGCCGCCCACGGCGGCAAGCCCCCGGCGCGCCCGCTCCGCCATCGTCCTTCCGGCTCCCCCGTACGGCACCGTCACGCGCTGCTCCCCCCGCAGGCCATCAGCCGTGGATGACAATCGGCTGGAATCCCTCGGCGCGAAGGTTGTTGAGCACCTGTTCGCAGTGCTCATGGCCCTTCGTTTCCATGTTGATCGTGATGGCAACATCCCCCATGCTGATCGAACCGCCCACGCGTGTGTGGTCGACACCGGTCACGTTGGCATCGGATTCGGCAATGATCCTGGCGATCGTGGCCAGCGAACCTGGGCGGTCGTTGAGCAGCATCCGCACCACCAGATAGCGGCCCGCGGCGGACAGGCCGCGCTGGATCACCTTGAGCATCAGCATCGGGTCGATGTTGCCGCCGGACAGGACCACCGCCGTCGTACCCGGATTGGCGCCGTTTTCGTTGAGCTTGCCCTCCATGAGTGCGGCCACGCCCACAGCGCCGGCCGGCTCCACCACCATCTTGGAGCGCTCGAGCAGGAAGATCAGGGCACGGGCCAGCGCGTCCTCGCTGACGGTGACGACGTCGTCCACCAGTTCGCGGATGATGGAGAAGGGCAGCTGTCCGGGACGGCCGACGGCGATGCCGTCGGCCATGGTGGAGACCTTCTTGAGCGGCACCAGCGCGTCGGCGGCCAGCGAGGGCGGGTAGGCCGCCGCGTTCTCCGCCTGGACCCCGATAATCCGGATGTCCCGGCCCAACTCCCGGGCCTTGGCCTTGACGGCGACGGCGACGCCGGCCAGCAGCCCGCCGCCGCCGACCCCCATCAGGATGGTGTCGACGTTGGGCACCTGCTCCAGGATCTCCAGCCCGATGGTGCCCTGTCCGGCGATGATGTCCACGTTGTCGAAGGGGTGGACGAAGACGGCGCCGGTTTCCTCGGCGTAGCGCTGCGCCTCGGTCAGAGCCTCATCGACGTTGTTCCCATGGAGCACCACTTCGGCGCCGTGGCCCCGGGTAGCGGCCAGCTTTGGCAGCGCCACACCCATCGGCATGAAGATTTTCGCCTTGATGCCCAGCTTGCTGGCGGCGACGGCCACGCCCTGGGCGTGGTTGCCGGCCGAGGCGGCGACGACGCCGCGGGCCCGCTCCTCCTCGGACAGCCGGGCCATCCGGACGTAGGCGCCGCGGACTTTGAAGGATCCGGCACGCTGCAGGTTCTCGCACTTGAAGTAGACGTCGGCGCCCACCTGCCGGCCGAGGGCGCGGGACTGTTCGATCGGTGTCCGCTCGATGACGCCGTCCAGCAGTTGCGCAGCATCCTGCACGTCCTGGAGGGATACAGGCAGTTGGGTGGTAGTGGTCACTGATTGATCTCTTTCGTGGAGGCGTCGTCGAGCTGCGGGTTTGCGGAAGGCTGCCGGGTGCCGGGGGGCCCATTGTCCTGTTGGGCGCTGCCAGGGTCTTCGTCCTGCAGCACGGTCTCGGCCGCCCTGGTCCGGGTAGCGTTTTCGGCTTCGGCGGCCGTATTGGTCCCGGCTGCCGTGCTGGTTGCGGAGGACGTACTGGTACCAGCTGCTGTACTGGTTCCGGCTGCTGCGCCGGCCACGGCGGGAACGGGAGCGGGCAGGTCCAGGGACGGATCGGTTTCCCAGGCCCGTGCCGCAATGTAGCGGACAACCGTGTTGACAATGGCCAGCAGCGGCACCGCGAACAGGGCGCCGGCGATGCCCGCCACCATGGACCCGCCGGCCACGGCGAGCACGACGGCCAGCGGATGCAGGGACACGGCCTTGCCCATGACCAGCGGCTGCAGAACATGTCCTTCCACCTGCTGGACGAGCAGCACGATCGCCAGCATGATCAGCGCGTTGATTAGGCCGTTGGCCACCAGCGCCAGCAGTACGGCGATGAATCCGGTAAACAGCGCACCGACGATCGGAATGAAGGAACCCAGGAAAACCAGCACGCTCAACGGCAGCGCCAGCGGCACCCCGATGATGGCCGCACCGGCACCGATGCCGACGGCATCGATGAAAGCGACCAGCATCTGGACCCGCACGTAGTTGACCAGCGAGGTCCAGCCCCGCAGGCCGGCACCCGCCGTGGCTGCCCGCGCCTTCTTCGGCATCAGTCCCACGATGAAGCGCCAGATCCTGCCGCCATCGAGCAGGAAGAAGATCAGGGCGAAGATCGCGATCAGCGCTCCGGTGAGGATGTGCCCGGCAGTGCTGCCCACGTTCAGGGCACCGCTGACGATGCTCCCGCTATTGTTCTGGACCGCATCGCTGATGTCCTGGATGTACTGGTCGATCTGCTGGGTGGTGAGGTGGAGCGGTCCCTCGGACAGCCACGTCTCGATCTGGTCCAGGCCTTGGAGGACCTCGTCCCACAGCGCGGAGAAGCCGGCGACCAGCTGGCGGCCCACCAGCGCGAGCGCTCCGCCGATCAGGCCCAGGAATCCGAGGATGGTGAATGCCACCGCCAGTCCGCGCGGAATCCGGTGCCGGGCCAGCCAGTTGGTCACCGGTGAGAGCAGGCTGGCCAGCAGCCCGGCGATCATCAACGGAATGATCAGCAGCGAGATATGGCTCAGCATCCAGACGAGTGCTCCGGCCACCACCAGCACCAGGCCGACCCGCCATGCCCAGGATGCCGCGACCCGGAGCGCAAAGGGAACGTCGTCATGGTCCGGGATGTCCACCGACGGGGTGATCGCAGGCGCGGCTTGCGCAGGCTGTTCACGCTGCGGAGCGGACCTGCGGCTGCGCGGGATGCGTATCATGAACCAATCTTTTCATACGTCCGTGAGCGCCCGCCCACATATGCGTCAAGGGTAATGGACATCGGGTCCGCCGCGGCTAGCCCAGCTGGGCACTGATCCCCCAGGCCGCCGAGAAACTCTCCCCCGGCGCCAGCCAGCGCAGGCCGTCCCCGGAATTGAAGGCGTCGGCGGGCGCCGTCATCGGTTCGATGGCCACGGCCCGGGCAACGCCGGGATAACGGTCCGAGATGAAGACATGAACGTAACGGAATGCTTCTTCGGCCCACAATTCAACACTGCGGCCGTCCGGTGCGGTCAGCCGCTGGACCGCATGTCCGGCCTCGAAATCCAGGTCCGTGTAGGCCACATCCAGGGTCCGGTCGCCGACGACCGTACCGCTGCGCAGGTCCCAGGGACCGGCCACGGCCTCGGGCCGGACCGGAATGAGCTTCTCATCCGCCACCAGCCGGGTGCGGGCGCCGACCGTGAGGGTTAGCAGGCCGGTGTCGACGTCCCCGATCCGCAGGTACGGGTGCGCGCCGAGCGCAAAGGGGGCGCGGGCTCCGGAGTGGTTCTGCAGGGACTGGACCACGCGCAGGCCAAGATCCGGCCCGATGCTGTAGGTGGCGGTGTGGGTCAGGTGGAACGGATAGCCGTGCTGCGGAAAGATGCCCGCCGCCAGCGTCACGCTGGATTCGGTCCGCTCCACTAGGCTGTAGCCGGTGTTGCGCAGCAGGCCATGGCTGGCGTTGCCGCGGGCGGGTTCGGTGATGTCCAGCTGCTGCACCCGGCCATCGAGTTCCCACCGGCCGCCCGCCACCCGGTTGGGCCACGGCGCCAGCAGGATGCCGGCAGCGCCGGGCGCCAGCTCGTCATCGCCGTAGGTCTCGGTCAGTGCCACACCGTCCCGTTCGAACAGGCGCAGCCCGGCGGCCAGCTCGGTAACCACCGCCCGCGCACCGTCGCGGGAAATCTCATACTGCTCTCCGGTGGCCGCGCGGCGCTGCGGCGCCGCGGCGGCCTGGTCCTGCACAGGTCCTGCGGTTTCATGGCTCATAGGATCACCGTAGCGGCAGGTGCCGCAGCCGAGACCACCGGAGCGCCATCGTTACGCGCGCCTGAAGGCTTTCGTTAGGGTGGAGCCAGCATTCGAACCTGCCTTTGGAGGCGAGCGCTTGACCATCGGATCCAGTGTCGCTGCGCTGCTCGCCGGGTTCCGGGAAGCCTACGGTTATGCGGCCGACGGCGTGTGGACGGCTCCGGGCCGCGTGAACCTGATCGGCGAGCACACGGACTACAACCAGGGCCTGGTGCTGCCGCTGGCGATCGACCGCCGCACCTTGGTGGCCGCCGCCGTCCGGCCCGGCCAGGCAAGCGGCGACAAGGCAGGCGGCCGGCTGCCCGACGGTACCATCCGCGTGGCTTCAACGCTGGCCGGCGGCACCGGCATCGTAGTCGCCGCGCCCGACTCCCTGGCCCCCGGCGGCATTGGCGGCTGGGCCGCCTACCCGCTGGGAGTGGTGTGGGCGCTGCGGCAGGCCGGGGCAGCGGTTCCCGGCCTGGACCTGCTGGTCGATTCAACGGTGCCGGCAGGTGCCGGGCTCGCCTCCTCCGCCGCACTGGAATGCGCGGTCGCCGTTGCCGTGAACGAGCTCGCCGCGGCGGGGCAGGCACCTGGGGACCTGGCGGCGGCCGGGCAGCGGGCGGAAAACGAGATGGTCGGCGCCCCCACCGGCATCATGGACCAGCTGGCCGCCATGCTCAGCCGGGCGGGCCACGCCGTCTTCCTGGACTGCCGCAGCCGGTCCGCCCGGCTGGTGCCGCTTCCGCTCGCCGAGGCCGGCCTGGAACTGCTGGTGGTCGACACCAAGGTGCGGCACGCGCACGCCGGCGGCGAGTACGCGGCCCGGCGCGCGGCCTGCGAGCTGGCGGCGGCGGTCCTGGGCGTGGCCTCGCTGCGGGACCTGCAGCCGGCCGATCTGGCAGCGGCCTCGGGCCTGCTCGATCCGGAGGTTTTCCGCCCGGTGCGGCATGTGGTCACTGAGAATGCCCGGGTGGAGCGCACGGTGCAGCTTCTGACCCGGCCCGTACCGGCGGCGGAGCGGATGGCCGGCGTCGGGCCGCTGCTCGACGCCGGCCACGCTTCCCTGCGCGACGATTTCCAGGTCTCCTGCCCGGAACTGGACCTCGCCGTCGATGCTTCCCGCCGCGCCGGGGCCATCGGCGCCCGGATGACCGGCGGCGGTTTCGGCGGTTCCGCCATCGCCCTGGTCCCGGCGACGCGCGCGCCCGGGGTGCGTGACGCCGTCGTACGCGCGTTCGCTGCCGCAGGCTTTGGTGCCCCGGACATCTTTACGGTCAAGCCCGACGACGGTGCCCGCCGCCTCGCGTAGCCGCCCTCCGGCCGGCACCGCCGGTTCAAGGCGCAGAGCGCGGCTCAGACAGCAGCGCGCAGCTTAAAGAAGCGGGGCCCCGGCATTGTGAACTGCCGGG
>NZ_JBNHIC010000065.1:0-17429 GCF_059092905.1 Arthrobacter sp. B0427-1-12
GAACCGGGATGCGATGGCCGCCTTCCTCTACCGGCTGGCCGGCAGCCCCGACTTCACTCCCCCGGCCGAATCACCCTTCACCGACGTAACAACCGATAACCAGTTCTACAAGGAAATCACCTGGCTGGCCCAAAGCGGCATCACCACCGGCTGGCCCGATCACACCTACCGCCCCTACGAACCGGTCAACCGCGACGCCATGGCCGCCTTCCTCCACCGCTTCGACACCACCCACTGACCGTGCGACCGGCAGTGTGCCGGCCAACCGCCGGCGGCAGCGGACAGGGATTTGAGACGTCCCAGCCGAGCTCGCCTTGTCCGGGGCGGAGAGCCTCGGTTTAGATGGGGGTCATGGACCGTCCGTCGGGCAATGATCTGCCGAAGGCGCCCGGGGCACGGGAGGCCCGGAACGTGGCCCTCGTCGTGCTTGCCCCTGACGGTGTTCGCCTGGATCTGGGCTGCCGCGGTCCGGGAGGAAGACCGGTGGGAAGGGCTGTTCAGGGGTGTGCTGGCCTCAGCCGTTCTGCTAGTGGCGGCCGGCAAGTGGTGGCAGGCGCGCAACCGCGAAGCAGGGAACAGGCTCCGGACGGACGGTGAGGGACTGCCCTGGTACCTGGGACTGGCCTGGGCCGTCTGGGTGGCCGCCGGCCTGGGTCTGGCCGTGGCCGTCTACATGGGTCCGGACGCTGTTTCGCCCCTGATGTACTGGTTCGCTTTCTCCGGGATGCTGGCCTACCTGGATGCGAAGCCCCGTATTACCGCCCGCGGCGAAGACCGGGACCCGGAAGAACGGATCGGTCAGGAGCAGGGCCGGCTTGCCGGAGCGCGGCAGCGGGTCGCCGGATGGTGGCTGGAGCGGGAACGGGCCGGCTTCTATGCGGCCCTGGCCATCGGCGGATGGCTGGCTGTCCTGTTCCCTCTAGCGCTCATCCACCAGGGTGTCGGCTGGTGGATCCTGCCCTTCGCCGCGGTACTGGCGATCTGCCTGTACGCCATCTTCCGCAAACCTCCCCCGGGCAGCGGCCCGGCACCTGACCGTACGGGCGGCAGAGCCGACGGCTGATGGTTCACGGATCGGGCCGAAAGAACCGCCGTGCAGTCCGGGGATGTTACCTTCTGGAACTGCCGTTTCGGAGCGTTCTGGGAGGCGTCCGAAATCTTGATTGCAACAGGATTTGTACCGCATATCCGGCCCGTGATGTTATTCAGGCATCAATTAAATTGGGGGGATCCGTGTTGCTGCGGTCGTGGAAGTTGCTGGTCAGTGCCTTTGTCGGGGCGGTGATGGTCCTGGCGATGCTGCCAGTGCCGGCCGTTGCCGCCGATACCGAGGCTGCCAGCGGCATGGGAACGGCTGGCATCAGCGGTCGGGTCACCGTACCCGAAGGATCCTCCGCCGCCGATGTCTGGGTGTACGCGCTGGGCTCCAGTGCCGGTTATTGGTGGGATTTCACCGCCGACGTCGATGCGTCGGGCGGCTTTACCTTCAGCAACCTTCCCGCCGGTGAGTACAGGGTGACCGCCTTCGACCAGACCGGAGAGCTGATCGGGGTCAACACCTACAACCGGGCCGAGACACTGAACCTGGAGTCCGGGCAAAGCCTGACAGATCTGGACGTCCCGCTGGTCGCCGCCGCCTCCGTCAGCGGCAGGATCACCGCACCGGCGGGCACCGACTTCAGCAGCCTGACGCTCACCGCCGTCACCACCGACCGGGTGGAGAGCCGGGCAGCCGTCCTCGATGCCTCCGGCGCCTACACTCTGGGGCCGCTGCGGCCGGGCACCTACGACATGGTCCTTGAGCACGGACGGGACTGGGGGAGCCAACGCAGCCTGCCGGCCACCGACGGCACCGGGCAGTTGACGGTCACCGCAGGACAGGCAATCACCGGACGCGACCTGGCACTGGAGGCGGGCGAGCCCTTGGACCGACCCGCTTCCCTGGCCGGAGATCACCGTATCTCCGGAAGAATTGAAGCCCCGGCCGGAACCGTGGACTTCAGCGGCGTCGAAATCGGCGTCCATTACGTTTACGGCCCCGATGACCGGCTGCACCATTTTTCCGCCTACGCACGGATCAAGCCCAACAGTCAGGGCGAGTTCGCCCTGCCGGAAATTTCGGCCGGGCGGTACGCGCTGACCCTGCTCGACCGCAACGGACACCTAGCCGAGATCCGACGTTACCCGGCCAGCGGTATGCTGACCGTCGGTTCCGGCCAGAACCTTGACGGGCTGCGGCTGCCAATGGAGCCGGGTGCCCGCATCCGGGGCAGGATCACCGCCCCGGCCCCGGCCACACCGGACGGCGTCACAATCACCGTCTGGAACAGGGACACCGGAGAAATCTTCCGAGAGGGCCTGCCGGTGGCACCGGACGGCAGTTTCTCCATTACCGGCCTCGCAGCCGGGCACTATTCCCTCTCGCTGCGGCCGGGCAACACCGGCCTTCTGGACGCGCGCTTCCCCTCCGGCTACTCCGGCCCACAGATCATCGTCGGAACAGGTCAAACCGTGGACGTGGGCGCCGTGGGAATGGAACTGGGTGGATCGATCGCCGGCAGGCTCACGGACCGGAACGGACAGCCCATCGCAGGGGCTGAACTCACCGCAACAATCATCGGGACCTCGGCCCGCTATCAGACAACGGGTAAATCCGGACCCGACGGCAGCTTCACGCTGGCCGGCCTGACCCCGGGCTCCTACACACTCAAAGCCCTGATCCAGAGCCGGACCGGCGTGGCCGGCACCTCGGAAGTCCTCTACTTCGGCAACACCAAGGACGAAGCCGCCGCAGCACGGATTCCTGTCGCCCTCGCAAAGCAGAACAACATCGGCGAGCTGTCCCTGGCCGCCATCCCCCGGTTCACCGACGTGCCGGCCGGATCCCAGTTCTGGACGGAAATCGAATGGCTCGCCTCCCAGGGCATTGCCCAGGGCTGGCCCGACGGGTCCTACCGTCCGCTGGAACCGGTAGCCCGCGACGCCATGGCTGCCTTTATCTTCCGCCAGCACCTGCCGGCCGAAACCATGTTCCCCGCCCCCGCAGCCTCTCCCTTTGCCGATGTTCCCCCCGGAACACAGTTCTACCGGGAAATGGCCTGGCTGGCCGACCGGAAAATCTCCACCGGCTGGCCCGATAACACCTACCGGCCGGCGACCAGCGTCAACCGCGATGCGATGGCGGCTTTCCTGTACCGGATGGCCGGCAACCCGGACTTCACCCCACCGCCGGTCTCCCCCTTCACCGACGTCGCCACGGACAACCCGTTCTACAAGGAAATCACCTGGCTGGCCGATCAGAAGATCACCACCGGCTGGCCCGATAAGACCTACCGCCCGCTGGCACCGGTCAACCGGGACGCGATGGCCGCCTTCCTCTACCGCTACACCACCCAACGCAGCTAAACCCCAACCCGCCGGCCCGCCGGAGCTGGCCCTCGCGCAAACCCGGCGGGAAGACCTGTTGTGCGGGCAGGTGCGGCTGTAGGCTCCGGGCATGGACATCGTCAGGTTCTTCAACAGGCTGCCGCCCGTGATCAAGGTCCTCTACGCGCTGCTGGCCATCATGTTCCTGCTCAACATCATCTGGTCGCTGCTGGGCCGGCAGGAGGACATGGGCTGGATCTTCGCCGCCACCGGAATCCTGCTGATCCTTCTCGGCCTGATCCTCGTTCCGAATCTGTTCGGAACGGCCCGGAAAATGGCCGACGCCATCAAAACCTACCACCCGGCCGGAATCGACTATTCCAAGTCCTTCCTGGCCACCCCGATGTTCCCCCGGCTCTTCGGAGCCATGGCCATCATCGTAGGCAGCCTCTTCCTGCTCTTCCCCATCACTGAACCCACCCCGGCCTAAGAGGAGCAGCCATGGCGGTCCCGCACCCGGCACCACGGAAGGGCACCGGTGCGGTGGACGGGCTCAGGCGGCAGGACTTTGGCCTCGGCACCCTGCTGATGTCCGCCGTGTCCGCGGTCGTACTCGAAACCGACTCCACGCCGGGCTGGCAGCAGGAGCTGTTCACCCCGCTGTACCTGGCCGTGGCCGCCATCAGCATCTGGCGCATCATCGAACACCAGCAGGCGAGAAAAGCCGGCGTGACCCTATCGGTCCTGCAGTTCCACTGGCTCCAGGCCGTCAAGGCCGAACACGGCCACGCCGAAGCAGTCAGGCAACTGCGGCGGATGTTCCCCCGCATCAGCCGCAACCACGCCGAGAACATCATCGAAAACCTCCACAAGGCCGGGCCGGCAACAGAAGGCTGACGGCTCCTTGCTTTCCGGGTTTTCCTGCCGTCCGCGCCTTCTGCGATTGGGGTGCGGTCCAACCTAATGAGTCAAAACCTCGGAATCCGTCTCTTTCAAGTTGGACTACCCGCAGGAAGCCAAGACGCGGGCTCCGACTTAGGTGAAACAGGACAGCCGATACAGGTTAAATGTTGCAGCTGGCTGGCGGCGGATGTTTTGCCCTTTTGCTTCTCACCTGCAGGTGCAAGGATGGGGCAGGCCCAATGGGGGGCGACGGTTGACGTTTGGGGGAACGGGATGCTTGGGAAGCGGATACGGCTGGACCGTAAGGCTGTCAGCGCCATGGCTGCCGTGGTCTTGGTTCCTGGCCTGCTTTCCGGTGCGGCCGCTGCGGCGCCGGCGGTTACGGACGGCGGACCGCTGATGACCGCCGTGCATCTGCTGGAGACCCTGCAGGTGCGCCAGGAGGCAAGCCCGACCTTTGATCCGGATGCCTTTGAGCATTGGATCGATGCGGACGGGGACGGCTGTGACACCGCCGACGAGGTGCTCATCGCCACCTCCCACCCGACAATTCTGGCGGTTGAGCCACCCTGCACGGTCGTCGCCGGCAGCTGGAGCGCCGATACCACCCTGGGGTACACGAGGGATCCGGCGGACCTGACGGTCGATCATACGGTCCCGCTGGAGGAAGCCTGGGAATCGGGGGCCTGGGCCTGGACGGATAAACAGCGCCGCGATTTCGCCAACGACCTCCAATACCAGCGCATTGCCCTGATCCCGGTTACACATGCGGTGGCCGAGGACAGGCGGGACAAGGACCCCTCTCAGTGGCAGGCAGCGCGGGCCGGGACGTATTGCACCTATGCAAACCGGTGGATCCAGGTAAAGTCCCGCTGGAACCTCACCGTTGATCCGGCCGAGTACGACGCGCTGATGCAGATGCTCGACTATCCCTGCCCGACGGACACCATCGTGCCCGAACGCGGCCTGAATCCCGGCCGCGGCCCGGCGGCCATCATGGGGCGGATGTACGGCGGAGGAACCCACTTCTTCCTCCTGAGCGTGGAAGCCCACGCTGAGGACGGTTCCGTCGCCGCCCGCACCAAGGCAGACATCGACGGCACCTTCGAGCTAACGGGGCTGGCACCGGGTACCTACCGGGTCAAGTTCGTCGGAGGCACCAGCGGCGCCCTGGACCAGTGGTACAGCGAACAGGGACCGGGCGCAGAACCCACACTCATCCAGGTCAGCGCCGGAGGGGTCGTGCCCGGCATCGACGTCGGCCTGCAGATGCCGCAGCAGTTCAGCGACGTTACCTTCCCTGAGCCCGAACACATGCGGTTCCACATCATCACCTGGGCGGTGGCCAGCGGCTACATGGACGGCTACCCCGACGGAACCTTCCGCCCGGCCGCCGCGCTCGACCGCGGCAAACTGGCAGCGGCCGTGTACGGGATGGCCGGCCGGCCACCCGTTCCGGAGGACGCCCCGGACTTCACCGATGTCCCCGTCTGGTCCGAGGACCGTGACGCGATCCGCTGGACCGCTGCCATGGGCATCGACACCGGCTTCGAAGACGGTACCTTTCGCCCCGAGAAGGAGGTCACCCGCCGCACCCTGGCGGTTTTCCTCCACCGGCTGGCCGGCAGCCCGGAGGTCGCCCTTGATCAGGACATCTACACCGACGTCGAGCCCGGCGACCCGGCCTATAAGGAGCTGGTCTGGCTGGCCTCCAGCTACATCCTCAGCGTTCATCCCAACGGGATTTTCAGCCCGGACCAGGTGATTAACCGTGAGGACCTGCCCATGCCCCTGGCCTACTACCGGTTCAGCGCCAAGCTTCCGGTCATCGGGGCCGTCCCGGACCCGGTGTTCGAGGATGTTCCGTCCGGCAGCCAGTTCGCCGAGGAAATCACCGACCTGCACTCCAAGGGCGTGGTCACCGGATGGGCCGACGGATCCTTCCGCCCGCTCGAGCCGGTCCACCGCGACGCGGTCGCCGCGTTCATCCACCGGCTCACCGGAAACACTTCCACAGTGCTTCCGGACGGGTCGCCATTCGCGGACCTGGGCACCGACCACCCGTTCTACACCCACATCTCCTGGCTGGCCGGACAGAAAATCACCACCGGCTGGCCGGACAAAACCTACCGGCCGCTGGCACCGGTGAACCGGGATGCGATGGCCGCCTTCCTCTACCGGCTGGCCGGCAGCCCCGACTTCACTCCCCCGGCCGAATCACCCTTCACCGACGTAACAACCGATGACCAGTTCTACAAGGAAATCACCTGGCTGGCCCAAAGCGGCATCACCACCGGCTGGCCCGATCACACCTACCGCCCCTACGAACCGGTCAACCGCGACGCCATGGCCGCCTTCCTCCACCGCTTCGACACCAAAGAGTGAACCCGCCACCAACTGCGTATTGGCTCCGAACCGGCAGCGGCCGGGCCGGACAGAGAATTCCAGCGCCGGTTTCATTTTCAAGAGGCGACGCTCGATAGAACAGGGCAGAACGACGTGAATCAGATCCAAATGATCAAAAGGCTTCCGCAGCCTCTGAAAGCACTGCAGATCCTGTTCCTGATGGCCTTCGGGGCCGTGTTCATCACCATGATCCTCGCCGTAGTCCTCCGGTCGGAGGAAATCATGAACCCGGCTCTCCAGGCCTTTGTCGTTCTCGGCGTCATCGGATTCGCCATCGGCCTGGTGCTGGTCACGGACTATCGCGGCGGCGCCCGGGCCCTGTCCGAGGCGCTGAAGGACTACAAGCCGATGGGAATGGACTACTCCAAATCATTTCTGTCCAGTCCACGGGCTGCACGGGTGATGGGAGCCGGCTACATGCTGATCGGAATCTGGTTCTGCGTGCTCGTATTCGGTTTCGGACTGGGACACTGATCCTCACACGGGTCTGGCCTCCGGTAGGCCTCTCACCCGCCTCCGGTCTGCCAATTCAAGGCATCACCGTGTATACGCCGATAACGGCGCATATGACGTCTTGCGGGACAGCATGTCCTCACAATAGGGGTTCCTGCACTTCCCGGCTGAGGGCAGGGCGCCTCGTTGGCCACGATCGCGTTGTGTTCCCGACAGGGCGGCGACCGTGTCCGCGCCCGTGAGTTGTCAGTACACTGAGACCCATGACCGAGCAGGAACCGGCCCCGCCCGCGGCTGCTGCGGCTCCCGGCGGCGGCGCGGGCCTCCCCGCGGACGCGGCCGTCACCTCCGCGCCGGTCGAGGACGGCGAAACCCCGCACCTAACCGATCCCGACGCCATCGATACATCCTTGCGCAGTCAGGCACAGCGGTCCCGCACCTTCGCCGGGATCCTTGTGAACACCGCACTCGCCAACATCACGACCAGCTACCTGTGGTTCGCCCTGACGTTTTGGGTGTACCTGCAGACGCGCAACGTGATCGCCACCGGGGTGATCGGCGGCGCGTACATGCTGCTGATCGCCCTGTCCAGCATCAGTTTCGGCACTTTCGTGGACCGCTATCGCAAGCTGGCCGTGATGCGCTTCGCCGCGGGCTTCACCCTGGTGATGTTCGTGCTGTCCGGGGTTATGTTCCTGCTGACACCCGCCGCCAGGCTGCTGGACCTGACACAGCCATGGTTCTGGGTTTTCTCCCTGGTCATCCTGGTCGGTGCGGTAGTGGAGAACATGCGCAACATCGCCCTCTCCACCACGGTCACCATCCTCATCGAGCCGGGTCGACGGGCCAACGCCAACGGTCTGGTGGGCATGGTGCAGGGGCTGATGTTCATCGTCACCTCAGTGCTCTCCGGGCTGTCGGTCGGGTTGCTGGGCATGGGCTGGACGATCGTCGTCGCCATGGTGCTCACGGCGCTGGCATTCGCGCACCTGCTCACGCTGCGCATGCCTGAGGAGGTTCGCGCGGCCGCCACGGACGCGCACGGCGGATTCGATCTGCGCGGCTCCCTCGCCGCCGTGCTGGCCATTTCCGGACTGTTCGCGCTGATCCTGTTCTCCACGTTCAATAACTTCATTGGTGGCGTCTACATGGCGTTGATGGATCCTTACGGCCTGGAGATGTTCCCCGTGGAGCTGTGGGGGACGTTCTTCGCGCTCGGAGCCACCGGGTTCATTGTGGGCGGCGCGCTGATAGGAAAGTTCGGACTCGGCTCCAACCCCTTGCGCACCATGCTCATCGCGGTGATCCTGATGGGAGTCCTCGGTGCGGTATTCACGCTGCGGGAGTGGGCATGGCTGTACATCGCCGGCATCTGGCTGTACCTGGTCCTAGTGCCTTTCGTGGAGGCCGCCGAGCAGACAGTCATCCAGCAGGTAGTGCCTCTGCCTCGGCAGGGCCGGGTGTTCGGATTCGCCATGGCGTTCGAGTCCGCTGCAGCGCCGATCACCGCGTTCCTCATCGCGCCGATCGCCCAGGTCTGGATCATCCCGTACGCGCGGTCAGCTGAGGGTGCTGTCCAGCTGGCCCCGCTGCTGGGCGAGGGCACCTCCCGCGGCATCGCCCTGGTGTTCCTGATGGCTGGGATTATCATGATCGCGACCGCGTTGCTGGCCTTCCTGACCCCGGTCTACCGCCGCGTTTCGGCGTCGTATGCGCGGGCGGCTACAAAGTCTCCGGGGCTGACGACACCGTCCCCTC
Source organism: Arthrobacter sp. B0427-1-12 (assembly GCF_059092905.1). Lineage (NCBI taxonomy): Bacteria > Bacillati > Actinomycetota > Actinomycetes > Micrococcales > Micrococcaceae > Arthrobacter > Arthrobacter sp. B0427-1-12. Next base: position 8,887 of record NZ_JBNHIC010000065.1, read on the forward strand.
ATACTCTGGATGAGTAAGAACGGGTTGGGAAGGGGACTGTCCAACGGGTCCGGCTGTCCGCCGCGTAAGGACCGACGGTGCGTCCGTTTTGCCGATTGCGGACAAGGGCCAACAGCTGCTTCCGCTTGCAAGCCGATAACAGCGCATATGACCGTTGTTCCCCGTGAGACTCCAAAGCTCAGGACCCACGCGGGTTCTTTTTCGCATGGGCCCTTGTATCTGGAGCCTATTCCTCGATCAGCTCGAATCCGCGGCGTTTGCTCTCCTGGAAGGAATCCCTGAGTTCGCGTTCGACACGAGCCGTCAGGTCCGAAGGTACAGTATATCCGCCGCCGGAACCCGGGCCGTATCCTCGCCCTTGATCCGGTGTGCATCGCAGTTCCGGCAGGACACCGCGGGACACGCTTACACATAGAGGGTGCTCCTCCCCTCTCCTGCACTTGAAGACAACACTGACACGATGATTGAACTCGCTCATCTTCTCCCCCTGTCTCCACTCGCCGGCTTTTGGCTCGTGACACCGCAGAGGCTACCCAAGGCCTCCGACGGTTTGAGGGGCGGGTTGGGGAGTCGTTGGACATCTAGAGGCCGATTACAACGCCTAGGACGAATGGATAAGCAGAGTGCTGCCCGCGTGAGAGTCGAAGGGCCTTTCTTTTCCCGGCCGCCCACGATGTTCCATGACGGCAGCCTGCCTCCCGCCCAGACCCTCTTACGTCTCCACAGGCCCGACCATCACCCGGTCCCGCCTCTGTTCGCCGGTCCGCTCCGAAGAACTTCCGGCAACCCGGACAAGCGCGGCTGCGGCTGCCCACCCGGATCCGTCGGCAAAGTCCACACCGCGCAGGCACTCACCGATCCTCCGGTCCCAGCGGCAGAAATGCGTTATCCGCAGTCAGCCGATAACCGGCACATGCGTTAGGACGGAGACGTGTGTTTCGGGCGTCAATTTTCGGCGGCGGCCGCTGTCTGCTGGGGAACGTTGGAAAACGCCCGCCGGTTCTCCCCTCCGCGGCACCTGCGTCCGCTCTCCGGCCGGACCTCTGGTTTTCAGCAGCCCGCTTCCGCCTGCCGAGCACCGGCCGGTTCAGGAGTGGGTGTCTCCGTGCGAGACGAGGACCTTCTGGAGCAGGCCGGACAGCGTCTTCCGTTCGGACGCGGACAGTGCGTTCAGGAAGCGGTCGGCGTTGTCGCTGTGGTCCGCGATAATGGCCTCAATCAGCTCGAGCCCGGCGGGGGTGAGGGTGATCTGCAGGCGCCGGCGGTTGCCGGGGTCCACGCTGCGGGTTACGAGGCCGCGTTCGACCAGTTTGTCCACGCGGTGGGTCATCGCGGCGCCGCCGACCATCGCGGTAAAGACCAGGTCCTTGGGGTTCAGGGTGTGCGGCGGGCCGGCCCGGTGGAGGGCGGCCAGCACGTCGAATTCCCACGGCTTAAGGCCCGTCCTGCGCAGGTTGTCCCGGACGCTGTCGGCCAGATGGCCGCCGGTGCGGATCACCCGCGCGAGCACCGCCAGGGGCTCCGGGTCCGGCCGCTCGCGCTTGGGCTGATTCAGATACTCGTCCACCCTGTTCAACCGGCAGGCTCCTTTCATGACGTTCGTTGCGTCAGGTTATTAGGGTCGTTGCGTGAAAGTGACAGGTCCCGCTCCTGATGATCGCTCGAAAAGGGAGTATTTCGACATCGAACTCTCTAGATGATAACCCCCGGCCGCGGCAGATGTGTCCAGCGTTACATTCCCTCCCGTTCCGGGCTCCCCGGCACTCCCGGTCCTGGCCCGATACACCGGCAGATCGCATCCCGCCCCGGCATCTCGGGCCCTTCGGACTCCCCCCCGGAAAACCGGACCGCCGCCGACGCTCACAGCGCCCCGGACCGGCTCTCCGGCGCTCTTGCCGATGGCAGCGCATACGGCTCGGATCAGGGACGCGCCTGTCGAAACGGGTGAACCGGAGGTGTAATGTGCGACCGGCTCTTGTCCTGCGGTCCGCGCAGGTAGACGACGGCTGTGCAGCCAAAAAACGGGGACGACTCACACACGGCCCCTATTGCCTGTGGGACCCGGTTTGCTGCCGGTGTTCGAACGGCGCCGGCGGCAGCTGCTCGGCCGGACTCTGCGGGGCGGGCGGAGGGCTGCGCAGCGGAGCGGGCCAGCCCCCAATAGGTGTGGTGTGCCGGGACGGCGGGCAGCTGCAGCGTCCGGGCACACTACCGGACCCACCAAAGAATCGTTGCCCGCCCGGAACCGACCCGGCGGCCACCCATCCGACGAAAAGAGCGGTCAGGGGCACCGTGACCCCGAAGATGCACGGTGGGTCGGACCCAGCCGTCGCCTGCTCTGCCCGGTGTCCTTGAAATGACGTTGCACCGCCGGACCTGGAACGGGCACCCGATTCAGTGGCGAAGCTGCCGGCTTACTGCCGGTGGCGTTCCACGTGCGGCTCTGTCAGGGCCTTGGCGGGCCGGATGTTGGTTTCCTTATACGGCCGGTGGTGAGGCCTGAACTCCCGACGTAAGCCGATCCGGTCCAGCCTGCTTCGCTTAGGCCCTCTCGGGCCGTCTGACATTGCCGTTGCGGGCTGCTCTGTCCCGATGGTGGCAGGCTCCGGAGAGGGCGAGAACCTGGATGAAATAAAAGAACGGGTGAAAGACGCTCTTCTGTGACTGCTTCCAACGTGCATCCGGTCTGGGGGCTATAAGAAACTATCCGGACTTATATGGCGTTATCCAGAATAGCTACGGTTCAGCCGGAGAAGCTGTCGTTGACCATGGCATTGGCCGCTGTGCCGACGTCCCGGAAGCGGTCCTCCCGGATCGCGCTGACCGGTGAGTCATCATTCAGCCAGGGGTGGGCGCCGATGAGCCACTGCCGGGCCATGTGCTCACCCTCCACTTCGGCGACGGTCCGCCAGGTTTCCAGCGCTTGCCGCATCCGGGCCTGCTCCTCAGGGTCCGCTGCCGGTTTGTCATGGCGGCCCATTCGAGCGGCAGGATGCGGTCGGTGGTTCCGGACATCACGGCGACTAGGGTCGGGCCGAGGGCGGGGATCAGCCGGCGGACCATCTCATGAATGTCGATCTGGTTCCCGTCCACGCCGGCTCCTTCCACGTCCTCCGGAGCGCCGGGTCTACCGATGCTGTTTGGCATCCGGACCGGGCGCAGCAAACTCTGTGCCATGGACATGTCTAATTTTCATCGTTTCGGACCAGAGTCAGCCCATGGCACGTCCCAAGAACCACCAGCGCAAGCCCGAGATGCTGGCTCAGTTCATCGAGTACCTGCACGACAAACCGCTGTCGGCCCTGACCTTCCGGACCGTGGCCGATGCGCTGGGGGTGGGCGCCTACACGCTCGTCTATCACTTCGGTACCCGGGAGCAGTTGATCACGGGATCACCACCACCGTCGGCAGCCGAGCGGATGAGCTCCGGCGCGAAAACGAGATCTCGGCCATGAACTGGGACGGGTATAAGGCGTGGATGGACCAGGGCTGGCCTGGCTGATCAGCGAACGCAGCCGGCCGCTGCGCCGGCTCGGTATGGAGGCGGCCATGCAGGACCTGGTGGCCGAACATCCGATCGGGACCGCCCGGCAAAACTTTGACCAGTGGCGGGACCACACCCGCACCTGGCTGCTGGCCCAGGGCCTCACCCTCGAGGATGCGGAGACCGACAGCCGGATGCTCATCGCCGCCCTGTTCGGGCCCGGCTACGACACGCTTCTCCACGACGACCCCGAGGCATCCGCCGCCGCCTACGAGGCCCTGATGGATTCCTTCCGGCACACCGTCGACCGGCGATTGGGACGCTCCGCTCTGGCCTGAAGAAGCAGGCTCACTCCCTGCAATCCGAGGGTTTGCCTCCGAACATTACGACCACAAACTATAGCGCCGACGAAAGCCCCGATAGAGTCAGGCAGATGGGGCGAAAGAAGAATCCGCAGCGCAAGACCGAGCTGATGGCACAGATCATCGACTATCTGCAGGACAAGCCGCTGGCCTCCCTGTCCTTCCGGACCCTGGCCGAGGCCCTGGGCGTCAGCGCCTACGTGCTGGTCTACCACTTCGGTACCCGCGAGCAGCTGATCAACGAGATCGCCGCCACTGTCGAGGCACTGTCCCGGAACATCCGGGACGAGGACGTGGCCACCTGGTCCCGCCACCAATACCGCACCTGGGTTGATGAGGGCTGGCGCTGGATGGTTCAGGAACGCATCCGCCAGCTGCGCCGGCTCGGATTCGAGTTCGCCGCGCAGGATGCGGTCTCCCCCACGCCCATCCGGACCGCGCAAAAGTATTTTGCGGACTGGCTCGAGCACACCCGCACCTGGCTGAGCGCCCAGGGCCTGCCACCGGACGAGGCAGCCACAGAAGCCAGGCTGCTGGTCAACTCGTTCCACGGGCTGGCCTACGACCTGGTGATCAATGACGACACCGACGCTGCCACTGATGCCTTCGAGGCGCTGATGCGCAACTTCTGGCGTACCGTCGATGAGCGGCTGGGTGTTGAACCGTCCACCGGGCCCACCTCACGCTGTCCTGTTCCCTCCTGAAACGCGTGAGGCCGAGCCACACCGGAAATCTATCCCTGCGTCACCTGCCGGTAACCGGCGGCTGCCAGAATGGAAGCTCCCTTACTTATGGGTAATGCCGTCACCCCAGGAGGCACGACATGACCGAAACCATCAGCACAGGGGTACTCATCTCGGACGTCGGGATGCTCAAGCCCGGCGACATTGTCGAGGCCCGGCGCGGGGACGTGGTCCACCACCGCGGCCGGGTGGATTCGGTCGCCCCCGATCTGGGCGTCGCCTGGATCACCGAGGCCATCCCCGGCTACCGCCGCATCATCGACACCGAGGAGTACACCGTCTGGCTGCGCCCGGACGGGGACACCGCCTAATCGGGACATCCCGATTCAACAGCGCTGTCACAATCCTGCAATCCGGTTCGGCAACACTGTGACTCGACACGCAGCCCGATCCGAAGGAAACACAGCCCATGACGGCAACAACGTTTACCGGCGCACAGGTCCTGCAGCCGCCCGCGCTCCGGGCCGGCGACAACATCGAGGCCCGCCGCAACGCAGTCACCCACTACTTCGGTCAGGTCGATTCCGCCGTTCCCAAGGACGGCATCCTGTGGATCCGCGAAGGCGTCGCCGGGAAGCCACTGGGCATCGACCTGACCGAGTACAGCATCTGGCATACCCGCCCCTACCGGCAGGCCCACCCCGGCTAGAGCGGGCGGATGTTTTCGGCCTGCGGGCGACGTCGAATTCGACCCGCTGGCTCTCCTCCAGGGAGCGGTAGCCCTTCGAGGCGATCTGCGAGAAGTGGGCGAACAGATCCTTGCCCTTGTCATCGGGGGTGATGAACCCGTAGCCCTTTTCGGCGTTGAACCACTTGACGATGCCTGTTGCCATGCTGCTCGTTGTCCTTCTGGGACACACTGCGGGTCCCGCCTGCCGGTGCCCGTCACGCTGTCCTGCCCACACAGTAGGTGAGAGGTGAACGGAGCGGCGAGGCTTCGGGGTCAGCTAATGCCGCTTTCCGCCCCACCGCCGGATAGGCGTCTACGCCCGTGAGTGTGGCCATGATCGACGATACCTATTTCGCACAGTTGCCGTCAGTCACTAGAGGAACTGCGGCAGTTAATTAACCTCTGCGCCCCGCAACTTGGACATGTCCAAGTAATCGAAAACGCGTAGTCACCCCGCTCATGGGTCGCTCACCGGAGAGGCCGTTCAGGAGTTTTCAAGTCCCCCCTCGCGCACAGAACAGGTCCCCGGAAATCCAAGGATTTCCGGGGATTTTTTCGTTAACCGCTCTCGCGGAGGCTGTTTTCGCCCATGCGAAGGCCAGCGAACAGCTGAGCCCGGATACGACCGGACGGTTCAGGGTTGTCCCTCATTCACGTTGACATTGCCTTGCTGAATCTCGAGGGTGCCCGGGGCATCGATTTTGCATTCGCCTTTCTGGACCGGACGGTCGAAGTTGTCTGCAGAATCGGCGTACAGGTCTCTGCCTGGCCGGGCGACGTCATCAACATAGATGAAGAAGCCCTTGCCGATATGGGGTTCTGCGGTCCCGGTGGCGGTGATGATCCGGATGCCCACGACGGCATGGTCGCCGGTCACGGTCAGGCAGGTAACCGGTCCCCGGACGGAGTAGGCCGTGTCAGGTCTGCCGGCCGCACCTTTGAAGTCGACCACCGCGGTCCCGGTGAGCCTTTGGGGAAGGTTATGGGCGGTAATGCTAAAGAGCAGGGACTGATTTTGGATGTGGCCGGATCCCACTGCGAAGTCATGCGGGGCTGCTGCCTGGCTGCTGACCCCTGTGCCGGCAACCAACAGCATCGCCGCCACGGGTACTGCGGCCCGTAACAAAACTCTGGTTTTCATTCTGACTGCCTCCCTTGTGGCTACAAGCGTGCCACCCGGGAACGGTGTCACGTCCTGTGGGCTGTTTCAGGGTAGGAGCGCCCGGAAGGGATGTCAACGCGATAAAACGTTACTCCCGGGAAGCAGTTCGGCTGCCGCCTGCTCCGACCGGGCCCGGGTGACCTCGACGGGTTGGCAGGTGCGGTCCAAACTGTATGCGGCTGTACGGCGCCTGCATAGTGACCTTGGAAGAAGCTGTTGAACGCTGCCGATTTGCAGACCAACAGCCGGAACAATCACTATGAAGGCGAGATCGCCACGTAACACCCGGAATCAAGGCCGCGGCCACATACTGCCCATCCCCTACAGGAGACGTCCATGACCGAAACCACCAAGAGCGAGACTGAATTCCTGGACCTGTCCGGCCTGCGCCGCGGCGACAATGTCGAGGTCCGGCGCAACGGCATCACGCACTATTTCGGCCAGGTCGACTCGGTCGCACCGGACCTGGGCGTGCTCTGGATCAACGAAGGTGTGGCCGGCTACCGCAAGATGCTGGAAACCGTCGAATACACCATCTGGCTGATCCGCCGCGGCGGCTGACTGTTCTTCAGCGGCTGCGGAACCAAACCTTCTTCCAAGTTCGTGCCCATAGATTCAGGCTGGGCAAGGCTGCGTCAATCGGATGTGGCCGGCATGCAGGGAAGAAGGTGGCGCCATGTCCGCTCCGGCATCATCGGGGGTGTATCCGCGCGGCGGCGATGCCGATGTGGCGCGCGATGCGCTGTCGATGCTGATGGATGCAGTTGCCGTCCGCGGCACCAGCCAGGAGCCGGTGACGCTCACGGTGGAAGGATCGAACAGCTTCAGAGTGCCGCGGGCCGCCGTCGATATCCTGGTCCAGGCGCTGTGCAAACTCGCTTCAGGCCAAGGCGTGGCGGTGATGCCGGTGCACGCCGACCTGACCACGCAGGAAGCCGCGGACATCCTGAGCGTCTCCCGCCCGTACCTCATCCGACTCCTTGAATCCGGGGCGATTGACTACCGGCTGGTCGGTACGCGACGGAAGGTCAACGCGGATTCCCTGTATGACTACATGCGCAATCTGCCGTAACCGGTGTACGGGCTAGGGCGTGTCTGATAATTGTCGGGCCCAGGCGATGACTGCGTTCAGGATCACGGCAGCGCGGTAGACGATTGCGTGTTTGTCGTATCGGGTGGCGAGGCCTCGCCACTGCTTGAGGTGGCAGTACTGGCGCTCGACGACGTTTCTGTTCTTGTAATCGGCGCTGTCGAGTGTGACAGGTCTGCCGCCGCGTGATCCGCGCCGTTTGCGGTGTCCCTTTTGATCGTCGGGCTCGGGGATCACGGCCTTGATCCCGCGGGAGCGCAGGTGAGTGCGGATCGCGCGAGACGAGTAGGCCTTGTCGGCGCGCACGGCGTCCGGGCGGGTCCTGGGTCGACCGGCCTCCCGGGCGATGCGCAGTTGATCCATCAAGGGCAGGAACATCGGTGAGTCACCGGCCTGCCCCGGCGTGATCAGAGTGACCAGTGGGAGACCGTTGCCGTCGACGAGTTGGTGGATCTTGGTCGACAGGCCGCCACGGGAGCGGCCGATGCCGTGATCAGGCGGCTCGATCCTCGGATTCGTGTAGTTCGATCCAGCCCCCTGTGAGACGTGTCGTGTTCGTTGCGTGCTGATGCGCACGCGCGATGGTGGAGTCCACCGACAGCGACCAGTCCACCAACCCGGCCGCGTCTGCGGCCGCTGTCAGCTTCGCGAACACCGTGTCCCAAGTGCCGTCCTTCGCCATCCGGTGATGCCAGGTCCACACCGTCTGCCAGGGGCCGAATACTTCGGGCAGATCCCGCCACGCGATCCCAGTCCGATACCGGTAGATGATCGCCTCGACCACCACCCGAGCGTCAGAGAACGGACGCCCCTTGCGCCCCGTCGGGCGAGGCAGCATTCCCTCGATCAACGACCACTGACTATCGGAAAGCACCTGAAACCGCGACATGAACCCAGCATCACAGCACACCCTCAAATCATTTGTCAGACACGCCCTAGTAGTACTTTGTTAGGTCGGTGGTGCGTGTTGGCAGTAGGGGCAGCGGCTAAGCAGTTGGACGAGGTGTTCCTGGAGTGCTTTGAGGACCTCGT